>CATEMS010000236.1 GCA_949507465.1 Flavobacteriaceae bacterium | reverse complement strand
GAAAAGCTGGCTCATTATGCCAATGCTGCCACAGACATAGAATTTAAATTTCCGTTTGGTTTTAAAGAATTGGAAGGAATTCATTCTCGTACAGATTTTGATCTAAAAGCACATGAGACCCATAGTGGTAAAAAATTACAATTTTTTGACCCAGAGCTCAAAGAAAGTTACACCCCTTATGTGGTAGAAACATCTATTGGTCTTGATAGAATGTTCTTGGCTGTGTTTAGTAATTCTTTGCAAGAAGAAACACTAGAAGACGGCTCTACAAGAACCGTCTTGAAACTGCCGGCTATATTGGCTCCTATAAAAATTGCTGTATTTCCACTTATAAAAAGAGATGGATTGCCAGAGCTTGCAAAACAAATTACTGAAGATTTACATTGGGATTACAATGTGTTTTATGATGAAAAGGATGCCGTTGGTAAGCGTTACAGACGTCAAGATGCTAACGGGACTCCATTTTGTATAACTGTAGACCATCAAACCCTTGAAGACAAAACAGTGACCATTCGCCACAGAGATACTATGGAGCAGCAGCGCATTGCCATTTCTGAAATCTCTGGTGTGGTTGCACAGAGCTTGTCTATGAGGCATTGGTTACAATAAACGGCATCTTGTAGCATATAAAACCCCCAATGATTTTGTCATTGGGGGTTTAAAAAACAGTTAATAAATCAATATTTCTTGTATTTCAACAGGATTTGCCCTCTGGCAACGGTTCATCATTCTTAGAGGTCTGTATTTAAAAAAAACGGCTAGGCCATTTTTTTTATAGGCCTCATCTAGATTAATAGGGTCAAAATGAAGGGACTCTTCACCTTTACTGGTCACTAGAATTGTAAATAAACAATCTCCTTTTTTTTTGCTCTCTTGAATCACACCAGCGGTAAATCCTTCTGGTATAAGTTTCGTTGTTTTATTTTTTTTTATGCTGCCTTTTGGATTTTGAATTGGCCTTTCTTTTATTGAATTGCAGCCACTTATTGTAAAAACAAAAAGGGCAATATAAATAGGTTTTAAAATCATGAGCTTTTTTCTTTTGCGTTTAAGGTCTTCGACTACTACTAACTTATCTCACAATATAGTTAAATTTGTTGTAAGCCAACTCATAGAAGTAACTGCCCAGAATACTATGAAAGTTTAGATTTTCAAGTATAAATGTTCACATTTTCTCATTAAAAACTCACTATCCTAGCACATTTTTTTTTGAAGCTCTTATTATATATATCTTAGCAACTTAAATAATAACCACTGATATGAAAATTAAATTACTAGCACTTCTTGGGTTTATGTTATCCTCAAGTTTAATGCATTCGCAAACACAACCTACAAAACCAGACTATGTAGGAGAGCTTCAGTTAGTCACTGTTACTTCTTCTTTGTCCTCAAAAATGGATGAACTTATTTCTACTCCAACATCGGGAGAGGTAAGAGATGGGAGGTACTCCAAAACCAGAAGACCTAAAAGAGAGGTAATTGCTGGTAAGGGCTCTACGGGAGACTTACTTTCTAAAAATCCTCACCTTTTAACTGGAAGTGTAAAAATGAACACTGCAGATGCCGTATGGGACGCAGGGTATACAGGTTCTAATCCAACAGACCCTGCATTAGCAGTGGGGCCAGAACATGTTTTTGTGGTTTGGAATACAAAATTTGCAATTTTTGATAAAGATGGAAACGAATTAGTTGGTTCAACCAACCCTAATCCATCGATATTTCCTTCTAATGGATGTTGTGACCTTACAGTTTCTTATGATAGCGCTGCAGATAGATGGGTTATTTCCTACTTAGGTGGGGGTGCTCAAATAGCAGTTTCACAGACTGGAAACCCAATTACTACAGACTGGAATATTTACAATATTGGGACTGTTAATGATTACAACAAGCTATCTGTTTGGAGTGATGGTTACTATCTAACAGATCAATCAAACGGCAATAGACTCTATGCTATGGACCGATCTGCCATGCTTGCAGGTGCAGGATCTGTATCCATACAAGGGTTTCAATTACCAGGGATGGCAACTTTTGGATTTGCATCTCCTCAGGCATTGAACGTCACAAGCTCAGACATGCCTGCTTTAGGAAATGCACCTATCGTATTTTTTCAAGATGATTCTTACGGTGGTATTTCTCAAGACCATATTAAATTTTGGAATGCAAATGTAGATTTCTCATCACCTGGGAACTCTTCTATCTCTGCGCCACAACAAATTCCTGTAACACCATTTACGTCTATTTTTGACGGGGGTTCTTTTAGCAATCTAGCTCAACCAAATGGAGGTAGTGTTCTTGATGCATTGCAAGGGATTGTAATGAATCAAGCACAATTCAGAAAATTTACAACACACAACTCTGCGGTATTTAACCATGTGATTGATATTGATCCAACTGGAGGTAAAAGAGCTGCTGTGAGATGGTATGAATTCAGACAAACCTCAGACGGTGCCCCATGGAGTTTATATCAAGAGGGTACGTATACATCACCAGATGGCAAACATGCTTGGAATGCTAGTTTAATGATGGATAATCAAGGAAACATAGGTATGGGATACTCAGCGATGAGTGTTCAAGGAAATGGAAATACCGAGGTAGGATCTTATTACACGGGTAGATTTGCATCAGATCCATTAGGAGTGATGACTGTAACCGAACAAGTTATAGCTCCTGGAGATGCTGCTATCTCTGGAGGTCGATATGGAGATTACAGTAAAATTGATATTGATCCTAGTGATGATGCAACTTTTTATTTTACTAATGAGGTGCATACCGCTGGCGCTCCCGGAAATTTCAGAGCAGCCAATGTAGGTCGTTTTAAGATAGCCCCAGATGCTGAGGTAGATGCTGGTATTATTGCCTTTGTCACTCCTGTGGACGGAGATCTTTCTTCCACAGAACCTGTAGAGGTTGTTGTACGTAATTTTGGAACTGTTAGTCAGTCAAACATTGAGGTAAGTTTCACCTTAGACGGTGGAACACCCGTAACAGAGGTGGTTCCAGGGCCAATTGCTCCTGCAAGTAACATCAATTACACGTTTAACGCGACGGTAGATATGAGCGTGGATGGGCAAACTTATAACCTATGTGCAAGAACCAACCTCACTGGAGATGAATTATCAGATAACGACCAATTATGTACTGATGTAACCTCTTTACTTGGCCTAGATACAGGGGTAGTGGCAATCACTTCTCCAGTAACTGGAAGCGGCTTGTCTGATGCTGAGGTCGTAACCATAGAAATTGAAAATTTTGGTGCTATCACACAAACATCAATTCCAGTGTCTTACTCTATAGATGGAGCAGCACCTGTTAATGAGACCTACACAGGGTCTATAGCTCAAGGGGCAACAGACACCTATTCATTTACAACAACTGCAGATTTATCTGAACTTACAGATTATGTAATTGTTGCAGCAACAAATCTCTCGGGTGATGCTAACCCATCAAACGATGATGCATCTACACAGGTGACCAACTTTTTATGCCAACCTGAGACAAACTGTACCCTTGGAGATGGTTTAACATTAGTGTCAGTCGAGGAAATAAATAATTCTTCAGAATGTGAAACTGATGGCTATGGAGATTTTACAGACCTTATTGCTAACTTAGCTCAAGGTGGAACTTATGACATCACACTAACCACAGGGTATGGAGATCAATATGTGAAGGTATGGGTAGATTTTAATGATGATTTTACTTTTTCCAACAACGAGGTAATCTTAAATAATTTTGTTATTGCTCCAGGATCTGCAGCTGGTAATTACACAGAGACAGCCTCCATGACCATACCAACAAATGCAACCTTAGGGCAGCACAGAATGCGTATCAAAACCAATTGGGACGCAAATGTTCCTGTAGATGCCTGTGAAGAGACAACATACGGAGAAACAGAAGATTACACGGCAAATATAACAGATGAGCTTGGTGTTAATGAGTCATTTTACAATGCAGATTTTGTAATTTCAAGCCAAGACCAAAACTATTTTGATCTTAGTTTCAAGAGCCCATCATACACCAATGACCTACCGGTATATGTGATGAATAATTTGGGGCAAACCCTAGCGTATTATTTATTAGAATACGACGGTACAGGATTCAGCAAAACAATTGATATGTCTTATGTTGCCTCTGGGGTTTATTTCATAAAAATTGGATCAAAGTCATTGAATAAAGTACAGCGTATTATTGTAAAATAATTCACTACTCGATCATTTTGAAAAAAGGTTTCTAGCAATAGAGACCTTTTTTTATGTTTTTTTAGAAAAAAGCCCTTAATTGAAGATTTCCTGTGTGCACTGTGTTGCTTGCTTGGCTTTTTCTTCCATTATAATTAAGGTTGGCATCCAGATATTTAGTAATGCGCTTTTGAAACAGCAACCGCCAAGTATAATTGTTTCCTGGTTGCAGCCCTTCTAACATTTGGTAGGCAACAGGTGAGAAAGCGTTTCCACTAAAGCCGTTTTCAATAAAGGAGAATTCTCCATTGATAGAAATTTTTTCTGCGTTTGCATAGGCAAAGGAGGCTCCTAATTTTTGCTGGTTTAACTCCTCCAAGCCGTTGATGGTATTTTCTTTGCTAGTGTTGTTGTAAAAAATATCAAACCGAGTTTGGCTATTAAGCAAGTATGATATTTTAGGATTCACCTCAAAGGTTTCTAGGGCATAGTTTCTTGCCTGAAAATTCTCAGAAATACTTTGATTTGTACCGCTAGCTCCCTTGGCAATTAGCAGCCAGTTTTTACCAAACTTATGGGTAAAGTTGAGTTGGTGACTCTCAAGTTTGCTTGATTGCAATCCCAAAGACTGCAGGGCGGTTGTTGCTGTATTAAGATAAGTGTAGTTGGTGGTATAATGCTGTTTTCCTCTATTGAAAAACAAGGTGTTTCTAAAGTTTAATACCAGTGCTAATTGGTCTTCTTTTCCGTCTTTAAAGGGGTTGATATTAAAATCCTCATTGGCTCTTCTAATTTTTCTGTCAATGATATAAGAACTTGTATTGTAAAACGCAGACAACACTTTTAAGATTCCTTTTTTACCAGACCACTTTTGGCCATTAAATGTAAAGGTTTGTCCAAAAGTGTTTTCTCTTATTTTAATAAAACGTTGATTTGGAAGTAAGATTCGAATAAAATTTGCTTGATCTTGAAACTGTGCTATTTCAAATTCTTCAAGTTCTTGTATGCCGTTTGCATTGTAATCATTCCATGTGTAAATCCCTTCTCCTTGATCTACCTCTATGTAGGTGAAATCTTGTTGGGGTGTTACCCCATTATTGGAGGATAAGCTAGTGTTTAGCCTCACAAGACCCTCAAAGAGGCTTTGGTTGTATAACAGTCTTGCGTTTAATGTTCTTTCTCTTTGTTGATTTTCAGTAGTTTGCAAAACACGATAGTTTGCAAACACAGATAGTTGCCTGTCTTTGGTGTTGAGTACTTTAGAGTTTAGATAGATACCGTTACTTTCAGTTACTCTTTGAACACGGCCATTTTTTAAACTATCATTGGTTCTATAGCGGTATCCTCCTTGCAAAAAGACCTTGGTGCTATCACCAATACCAGCAAAGGCCTCATAGGCACTATATTTTATACTTAAAGGGCTTAGGGTGTCTTTTTCAATGGCACGAACCCTATTATTTTCAAAACCAACTTTGGCTCCTATCCAGGCTTTTTTTAACCAGTAGCTGGCGCTAGAATTCCCTCTTAAAAATTGTGTTTCAAGCAAATTACTTTTGCTATTAAGGTAACTTGAATTAGCTGTAAAAGTAACATTTTTATAGTTCGAACTGGCAGAGAGTTGGTGTCTGGATCCTTTGTAATTTTCAGAAAATTGAAGCTGTTCAAAGCTGTAATATGCCTGCCCAAAGGTCTTTGAGCTTGTGTTTAGCCCAAGGGTAACAAATCGGCGATCTCCTTGGGGATTTGTTACATTCCAATCTCTATTGAATTCAACATTATATAAGCGTTCAATGGATTTAAAATTTTGGTTTAAAAAATCAAAAGTTCCTACCGCCTTTACAAGCAAACTATCGGGTCTTTTGATAATATCTTGCTGAAATTCAAGATGCGCTGCATAGCCCTGATTATCATCGTTGTCTAGATCAGAAAATAAATTGAGATCTTTTCTGCTTCCAGCTAATTCAAAATTTATTGTTGTATGCTCTCCAGGGCGATAGCTTGCTTTTACACCTCCTACTTGTAATTTTGTTGGCGCTTTAAGACGAATAATGGGAGCATAATTTCCTTGTGGTACGCCATTTACAGCTGGCGTGTATTCAAATATTTTATTGATTGCAGACCCCTGGGATAGAATGTAATCTCCTTGGTTATCTCCAACAAGAGAAAAGCGTACATTAAAAAGTTCGTCTTGAGGGTTGTTTGAAAACACAAATATTTCTTCTCCATTTATATAGAGTTGTTTTTTATACAAAAACTTACCATCTTCATACTCATCTGGCACAGATGATGGCGCTGTCATCGCGTCTTGATTGTCACCAGCTTCCTGTAAAATAGCTACTTGCTCACTTGATAAAGATTGTTGTAAGGGCTGATTTTTTGCATCATTTTCAGAATAAACATATGCCCCTATATCAAAGGTATCAGAGGTATAATCTCCGCCACTATAACCAATAAAGCGAGTATAGTTTCGTTCTGTAAACTGGTACTCTACCCTGATTCTCATGTTTGCCGTAATACCGTAGGTGGGATTAAATTTTATTTCACCGGCATTGTAATCAATCAGGTACTGCTCATTCTCTCCTCGTTTTAATAAAATACCATTCACATATACTCTTTCACTTCCAGATATAATCAGTACAAACAACTCCCCATCAGGACCCACAAGCTTATAGGGTCCTTGGTTTCCTTCTTGCCCCACAAAATTACTACTACTAAAGACTCCTCTTACCAGTGCTCCAGAGGCAAAGGCGCTAGTTCTGGCTCCGTTATCATGCTCAAAAGTAGCACCTAGAGATATCCCTTGAACTTTTTTTGTAAAGCGGCCAAAGTAGCTATTTTGATTTTGCAAGTCTATATCCCCAGCCCGAATATTCCAGGAATCACTAAAAAGCTCAATAAATATCTGGTCAAACTCCTCTAAGTTTTGGGTATATCCTCCTTGTTGGGTAGGTATATTAGCATCTTGTATGGAGGCTCGTATGGATATTTTATCGCTTAGTTTTCCTGTTATTTGCAAATCTAGTTGTGAGTTAACAACAGCATTTTGATTGTTTCCAATGGTAATACCCCTAGAGATACTTCCCGAGCTAGTAAGCCCATTGAAAGGAGTAAATAAACTTTCTGTATTGCTTTGATCTAGAGAGTAGAGTTTTTTTATACTCTGTGTACTGTTCACAATGATTGATTGATCAAACTCAAAATATTCTTTGGTTAAAAATTCAGGAAAAACAAGGTAATCTATATGTAATGAATCTTTTTTTTTAATCAATGCTTGTGAGGGAAAGAAAATAGCCTTGGGATAGTCAACGCTGTAAAGGGATGAATCTATAAGCGTCCCTTGTAGATCTTTTACAATAAACTTTGAGGGATTAAGCCCAACAGTATCTACCAAAATAGCGTCCCTTACAGCAACTTTTTTGCTCCGATATTTAGCCCCGCTTTCTTGGCCATAGCCCAGAAAGGTTGCAAATAAAACCGTAAATACTACTGCTTTTTTCATAAGATGACACCCTTTGCATTTTGCCCAAAAAGAGTTGTTATGGTTTATTAACGTTAAATTTTAAAATTTGTTGATTGTTTTATGAAAACCTTTCAAAGATAGGCATCCCTAAAAATACATTCTTATTTAATTTTGTAGCATGAAAATACTTAGCTATAACGTGAACGGAATTCGCGCAGCCATGCGTAAAGATATCCTGCCTTGGTTGCAAACAACCGATGCAGATGTGGTATGCATACAAGAAACCAAGGCCCACAAAGAGCAAGTAGATTTGGAGGCTATTCAGGCAGCAGGTTATCCATACCATTACTGGTTTAGCGCTGAAAAAAAGGGCTATAGTGGGGTGGCTATATTCTGCAAAGAAGAACCAATCCACGTTGCCTACGGAACCGGCATTGCCTCTATGGATATGGAAGGTAGAAATTTAAGAGTTGATTTTAAAGAGGTTAGTATCATGAGTTTGTACCTTCCCAGCGGCACCAATAGTGCCCGTTTAGAGCACAAATTAGAGTACATGTCTTTATTTCAAGAGTATGTAAACACTTTAAAAAAAGAACTTCCTAATTTGGTAATTTGTGGAGATTATAACATCTGCCATCAGGCTATTGATATTCACAACCCTGTGTCCAATAAAAATTCTAGCGGGTTTTTACCCGTAGAGCGTGCTTGGCTTGATGATTTTATAAATCAAGGCTTTATTGATAGTTTTAGATACCTTAACAAACAACCAGATCATTACACTTGGTGGAGCTATCGTGCAAATGCTAGAGCAAACAATAAAGGTTGGCGCATAGATTACAACATGGTTTCTAAGCCGCTACAAAAGCACATAAAGCGGGCCGTTATTTTATCTGAGGCTGTGCATAGTGATCATTGCCCCCACATGGTAGAGCTAGATTTTTAAAAAATGCGTCACAGTAATTTTGACTTACACACTAATTAAAAAACACCATACTGTTTTTTCAGTATATTTTTTATGAAATACACCACGCTTCCCAACACCAATATTAAAGTCAGTAAGATTTGTTTAGGAACCATGACCTTTGGCCGTCAAAACAACGAAGCTCAAGCGCATCAACAGATGCGTTATGCCCTTGACAAAGGAATAAACTTTTTTGATACTGCAGAAATGTATGCGGTTCCCTACACTCCAAAAACACAGGGTCTTACAGAGCAGTATATGGGCACATGGTTTTCAAAAAACTCCAATAGAGAAAAAGTTGTCTTAGCCTCAAAGATAACAGGGAGTGGCCGCGGGATATTCAATTCTATGAGAGAAAACCTCGATTTTAGCAAAGCTTCTTTAGATGATGCTCTAGATAAAACTCTGGCGCGTTTACAGACAGATTATCTAGATCTATACCAATTACACTGGCCAGAGAGAGCTGTAAATATTTTTGGTGTGAGAGATTACAGTCACAGTGCCAATAAACAATGGGAGGATAATATCGGAGAAATTCTACATCGCTTGGAGACTTATGTGTCATCTGGGAAGGTACGTCACATAGGACTGAGTAATGAAACGCCCTTTGGTGCAATGCGCTATATGGAGGAGCACAGAAAAGGGAAACTAAAAATGGTGTCTATACAAAACGCCTATAGTTTATTACAACGCAGAGACGAGATAGGTCTTACAGAGGTCTTACACATGGAAAACATAGGATATTTACCCTATTCTCCCCTTGCATTTGGTATGTTGACTGGGAAGTATTTAAACGGAAAAAAACCTCAAGGGGCCAGAGTAACGCTGTTTCCAAATTATTCTAGATATCATAGTGAAGCGTCACTAAAAGCCACCCAGGCGTATCATACTATTGCAGAAAAATATGGTCTTTCGCTCTCTCAAATGGCGCTGTCATTTGTAACCAGTAGGCCTTTTGTTACAAGCACTATAATTGGCGCTACAAGTATCTCACAGCTATCAGAGAATATAGAGAGCATTAACCTTAGTTTGTCTTCAGAAATAGAAAAAGAAATACAACAGGTGCATCAAGCAATACCAAACCCTGCGCCATAAGGGGAAGGGATTATTTTTTTAACCGTGTTGTTTTAGGAAAATAAATGTTTGACCACATCGTGTACCTTCCCAAGTTTAATGATTTGGATGTCATAGCTTTGTTTTGGAAGCTTACAATATTTAGAGATTACAATGCTTTTAAAGCCTAATTTTTCGGCCTCTAAAATGCGCTG
>CATEMS010000235.1 GCA_949507465.1 Flavobacteriaceae bacterium | reverse complement strand
TATATTGCCACCCAAAAGGGTATCGATGCGTTACCAGTAATTTGTGAAATGTATTTATTTTCTATTGATTTGATAGACGAATCTCTTTTAGATGAAATGCAGTTAGATGTTAAAAAACAAATATCCTCTGACAAAAAGCTTTTCCAACAACAAAAAATATCTCAATACAAAGCATTCGTTGAGGATTTAAGGTCAGAACTTGAAATTTCCAAAATATCTAAACAATAATTAGGTTGTTTATTTTTTGTTTGTCTTGAAGTTAAAGGGCACACTCATGCTAATCTCACGGGGTTTGCCTCCCATCATCCCTGGAGTTAATTTAGGAATCTTTAAAATAATTGTTTTTGCCGCTTCCTGTAATCCTTTGTTTCCTCCCCTTACGTTTTTAATTTCAACAAAACCCTTTGTATTTATTTTAAAGGATACTACCACGCGGCCTTGAATGTTGTTATTATACTCTTGAGTAGGATAGGTAAAGTTACTCATGATGTGCTTTGATAATTCTTGGTTGAAACAACGCTCTTTTTCTAGAGCGCTGCCGCTACATCCTGGCCAGACAGGTGGTATTTCTTTGAGGGTTAGTTTGTTTTTTTTCAAATCTCCCCAATTTTCTTGAGCGTATACAAGGCTAGTAGAAACTATAAACAGAAGTAGTAACAGTTTTTTCATCATATATTTTGGTATTACGGTTAAATGGCAACGGCCCCTTTAATATGCGGGTGTGGGTTATAATCTACCAAAGTAAAGTCTTCAAACTTAAAATCAAAAATAGAGTTTACATCAGGATTTAGTATCATTTTTGGCAATGCCCTGGTATCTCTGGAGAGTTGAAGCTCAATTTGCTCCATATGGTTGTTGTATATGTGTGCATCTCCAAAAGTATGAATAAAATCTCCCACCTTATATCCACAAACTTGTGCCATCATCATCGTTAGCAATGCATAAGAGGCAATATTGAAAGGCACACCCAAAAATATATCTGCACTACGCTGGTAGAGTTGGCATGATAGCTTGCCATCTGCGACATAAAATTGAAAAAAGGCGTGACATGGAGGCAGCGCTGCTTTTCCGTTTGCAACATTTTCAGAAAAAGATTTGGAGCTATCTGGCATCACACTAGGATTCCAGGCACTAACCAGCATCCTTCTGCTGTCTGGATTAGATTTTAGTGTTTTAATAATGTCAGTAATTTGATCTACCTCTTCACTATTCCAGTTTCGCCATTGATGGCCATAAACGGGGCCTAAATCTCCTTTTTCATCTGCCCATTCATTCCATATACGTACCCCATTTTCTTGAAGATATCCAATATTAGTATCACCATTTAAAAACCAAAGTAATTCATATACAATAGATTTAAGATGTAGTTTTTTGGTGGTTACCATCGGAAATCCTTCACTCAAATCGAATCTCATTTGGTATCCAAACACACTTTTGGTTCCAGTTCCTGTGCGGTCATGTTTTTGTGTTCCGTTGTCAACTACGTGTTTAATAAGGTCGTGATATTGCTTCATTTGGATTTGTTATTTACAATTGTAAATGTATGTAATGTAAGAAAAATAGTAAAATTTCTCAAACCACTGTTATCAGTATTTATTAACTGTTTTACACCTAAGTAAATTGACAGATTATCCAATGATCATTCCTGCAATAGTTGCAGAAATTAAGGATGCGATAGACCCACCAATAAGGGCTTTCATCCCAAAGCTGGAGAGTGTTTTACGCTGTCCGGGAGCCAAAGAACCAATCCCCCCAATTTGAATACCAATAGAGGCAAAATTTGCAAACCCACAAAGCATGTAGGTTGCCATAATTATTGATTTCTCGTAGCTAAGATGCATGAAGTTGTTTACATCCTTTAGCTCTGCTAATTGGATGTAGCCTACAAATTCACTTGCTGCAAGTTTGATTCCTAAAAGCTGCCCCATCATCATCATGTCTTTGGAGGCAACACCAATAAGCCACATCAGGGGTGCAAATACAGTCCCCAAAATAGCCTCCAAAGAAAGGCTTGGGTAGGAGGTGTTTAAGGCCATCCAATCATTTAGGCTAGTAATGGTTCCAAGCCAACCTAAAATTCCGTTCAACATAGCAATAAATGCCACAAAAACAAGTAACATGGCTCCAACATTCACGGCTAGTTTCAAGCCTTCGGTGGTACCATTGGCAATCGCATCTAGTATGTTTGAACCAATTTTATCTGAGGACACCCTAACATCTGTATTGACGCTTTCTGTTTGTGGATACAACATTTTTGAAATTACAATAGCTCCAGGTGCAGCCATCACAGAGGCTGCCAAAAGGTGTTTTGCAAACACCAAACGAAGGATAGGGTCATCACCACCTAAGAAACCAATATAGGCTGCCAGAACAGCTCCCGCAACTGTTGCCATTCCTCCAATCATTACCAGCAGCATTTCGCTTTTATTCATTTTTTCAAGGTATGCCTTGATAAGCAGGGGCGCTTCTGTTTGCCCTAAAAATATATTTCCGGCGACACTCAAACTTTCTGCACCAGAAATTTTTAAGACCTTAGAGAGTAACCACCCAAAGGCTTTTACTACTTTTTGTATGATCCCTAGGTAGAAAAGCACAGAGGTTAAGGCAGAGAAAAATAGAATTGTTGGCAGCACTTGGAATGCAAAAATAAATCCAAAAGTGTCCATGTCTACCACAAGTCCCTCAAATAGAAATTTACTACCGGCTTTGGTAAAATCTAAAATATTGATAAACAGCTTCCCGATCCCTTCAAATATTTTTTGAATAAATGCTACCTTTAATACTCCTACTGCAATCACTAGCTGCAGTGCCAAACCAAGTCCTACCGTGCGCCAACTGATTGCTTTTCTGTTTGCGCTAAACAAAAAGGCAATAAACAAAAGAGTCACCATACCCAACACCCCGCGCCATAGACTATTAAAAGAGAATCCTTGAGAGGGGATGATGGTATTTTTACTCTCTTGCGGATCAATTCCACTCGTGAGAGTTTCAGCCGCATTAAACCAATAAGTCGTGTTGTTTTCAGAAAAAGATAAGGTATCCTCTGTGAGTTTTGTTACTCGGTATCTGCGGATGGTATCTGTGGGCTGGTTGTAGAATAAGACTAATAAATTATTTTGAAATATATAATCTCCACTTGCCTTTAGATTGTTTTTTGCAGCCAGAGCGTACTCAAATGCACCATTGTTTAGTGTAAATGTATCTGTACGTTGGTCAATTTCAAAAAGCGATGTTCCTTGATCTGAGTGGATGTAATTGAAAACCCATTGTTTCTCGATGCTTTGTGCAGAAAGATTTCCTATCAAAAAAAATACAACAATACTATACAATAGTTTTTTCATGACTTATGGCAGGGTTTATGTTCGCTTCGAAATTTCGTCTCTTATTTTTGCGGCACGTTCATAATCTTCATCTTTAACGGCACCTTCAAGCAAACGATGAAGTTCTTTTAAGGTATTTGTTTTAAAATCTTCTACAGAACTGGCCTTGCTCTGTGACTTGTCAGTTTGTGATAAATCATCTATCACAACCTTTTCTTGATCTTGCTTTTTTGCTCCAGTTTTCAGGAATATACCCGCACTATCCAAGATATCTTTGTGGGTAAAAATAGGTGCTTTAAATCTCAGAGCCAGTGCGATTGCATCACTCGTTCTAGCATCTACAATTTCTTCAACACCCTCTCGCTCACAAATGATACTAGAATAGAATACCCCGTCTACCAACTTGTGTATAATTACCTGGGTAATAATAATTTCAAAAAGATCAGAGAAGTTTTTAAATAAATCATGGGTAAGTGGCCTGGGAGGCATGATTTCTTTCTCTAGGGCAATTGCAATAGATTGAGCTTCAAAAGCGCCAATGACTATGGGTAATTTTCTGTTTCCCTCTACCTCACTTAGTA
>CATEMS010000234.1 GCA_949507465.1 Flavobacteriaceae bacterium | reverse complement strand
GTTACCTGCGAGTATCATTACATCTGCCCATGATAATTTATTTCCGGACTTTTTCTTAATAGGCCATAACAACAAACGAGCTTTGTCTAAATTACCATTATCTGGCCAGCTATTTAAGGGGGCAAAGCGCTGAGTTCCAGAGCGTGCTCCACCACGACCATCACCAACACGATAGGTTCCCGCACTATGCCAAGCCATACGAACCATAAATGGACCATAGTGCCCATAATCTGCAGGCCACCAATCTTGAGAATCTGTCATGGCATTGATAACATCTTGCTTTAAACTTGCAAAGTCTATAGAGTTAAACGCATCTGCATAATTGAAATCTGCACCCATCGGGTTAGATTTTTCTCCGTTTTGACGTAGAATATTTAATCTTAGTTCGTTGGGCCAAAAATCTCGCACCGAAGTTCCCTTTCCTGCTGTTTGTTTTTGAATGCCTCCCATAAATGGGCATTGGCTGATATCGCCATTTTTATGATTATCCATTGATATGTATTTTTGAGTATTTATTAAGTAACCAAATGTAGTTATTTTACATTGTTTATATATTTGTTTATTATATAATATTGTAACGGTAGTATCAATAAAATCTATACCAAATGAAATACAAAAAAGACATCAGTTTTTTCAAACTAACTGCCCAATAACCATTAAACCGAGGTGTGTTTAATTCCACTTCCTTTGATCAAAACATAAAACCACTAAAATGCTAAAAAAACACCTCGCTAATTTTGATATCATACTAGCCTCTGGGTCTCCCAGAAGACATCATTTTTTTAAAGAATTAGATATCCATTTTAAAATAGATGTTCGTGAAATTAAAGAACAATTTCCCGAACATCTAAAAGCCCAAGAAATTACTAACTACTTAGCCCAACTAAAAGCAAATGAATTTATAAATATAAAAGAAAATCAGATTGTAATTACCAGTGATACTATTGTCTGGAAAGATAATAGCGCTATTGGTAAACCAAAACATAAAATAGATGCCATCAAGATGCTCCAGGATTTGAGTGGTAAAACTCACAAGGTATTTACATCTGTTTGTTTCTCCACAAAACAAAACCAAATAACAGTTTATGATTGCACAAAGGTGCAGTTTAAGAAGCTATCAATGGAAGAGATAGCATATTATCTAGATACATATGAGCCTTATGATAAGGCAGGTAGTTACGGCATACAAGACTGGATTGGTTATGTAGGGATTGAGAAAATTGAAGGATGTTTTTTTAATGTCATGGGGCTTCCCACCAGATTGGTTTACAAGACCCTGTTGGAGATAGCAAACTCAGAATAACTTGTTATAAAATTACTTTGCTATTGTGAGATAGAGGTATCAAAAGCAATGCCCTCTACCATATGAAAAAACCCATTTTTATGGTAAAAATCTGTTTCATTTATAACCGCTTTATTACCCTTACTATCTGATATAGTTAATGTTTCTTTGTTTTTTGATACAGCTAATTTTTGACCATCGAGTGTCATAAAATAAGCAATGCCGCCAGAGATAGAAATTGCCTTTTCTATTGCATTTTTATCTACCCTACCTGGTATGGTGTGAAATTTTACAAGTTGTAAAACTCTTTGGTTGTCAGATAATAATGCTTTACGATTTGTTTGGTCTAAAGCTAAAAAAGAGCTGTCGTTTGCTACAAACACAGTCACCATTTCTTGACTTGATAATTGGTTACTGATCAATTGGTCTTCTAAAATAGCAGCCATTATGGAGAAAGAAGAGCTTTGCGCTATGTTTTCTTGCAGGGTTTTATCTGAAGTAAAAGTGATTTGTTGCCACTCTTTAGTGATAGAAATATTACTTGTGCTCTTATATTTTTGAGCAATAGAGGCAGAGGATAGACCGATAAGTGCAATGCAAAAAATGTGTTTGAAATTCATGATTATTTTTTTTTTAAAGATAGCTAATACAAACTATGTTTTACAACGTACGTTGAAGAAGAATATTTAAAAAAAGAGTTAAAAAAATAAAAATAGTTGTCTAACAGTCCATTAGGGAGTATTTTTAATGAAAATTTAAGTTTATGTTTTCTAAAACAAATATTGAAACACAATTACAAAAAACAAAAGAAAAGCATATCTCTGAATATGAAATACTTAGAGACGTAAATGAATTATTGAAACAAAATGAGCACCAAAGGGATTTAATAAAAAGAGAATTAACCCAGGGGACAAAACTCAATGAAAACTTTTTTGATATTAAAGCGTTGGATACCTCTAAGATTTTTCACATTTCAGATATAGAAAAACTGTGCGTTAATTACAGGTTGCGTTTTTTGGATACCAAGTACTTTAAAACACCGTTCCCAGAAATGGCAATCTCAAAAATAAGAGCTCTTGAAAAAGAACACAACACCACTTTGAAAGGTTTAAAAATTGTAGCACCAGCTTCATTAATGAAACTAGAAAATGTAAACGACCCTTTGTTGTTTGCACCAATTTCAGACAATTACTTTTATCTGATTCACAAATGGGGAAATGATTTACATCCCTTTAGAAAAGCATTGGTATGGCCCTTTAAGACCTTTGAAAATTTAATACTTACCATATTCGTTGCTAGCATTTTACTTACTGCAATCACACCATTGCATCTATTATCTCAAGGCAGGCCAAACCTAGAATATTTATTATTCTTTTTGTTTGTGTTTAAGGGAGTTGCCGCAACGGTATTGTATTTTGGCTTTGCCAAAGGAAAGAATTTTAATAACGCTATTTGGAGAAGCAAATACTACAATGCATAGCTAAATGAATACAGATCAAAAAACAGTTCGTATATATACAGGGCCAACAATGATTGCAAAAGGCCTTATCGCAAGACTAAATGAAGAGGGAATTTCTCCCATTGTAAAAGATGATCATCATAGCGGTATTACTGGTGGATTTTCTACAGGGGTACCCAACCAAGTGCGTCTTTTTATAAGAAATGAACAACTTGATCAAGCAAAGACGATGATTAATGAATATTTTACAGAAGTAGGAGAACCTTTAATTGAATAATTACTCTTTTGAAAATTAAGTCTTTAAAAACTTTTCAAACACACTCTAGTGGTTGGAATTTATCCATTAAAAAGGATATAATCCAAATTTATTGTATTTTTGTATGGATGAAAAAAAACATTGAAAATACAATTTTTTCCATTATTGATGTTGAGACCACTGGAGGGGTTGCTAAAGGAAAAATGACTGAAGTGTGCATCATACTTGTTAAGAATAGAGAAATACTAAATACTTATACTACACTTATAAATCCTGGATGTTTCATACCAAGAACAATCACAGCCCTTACAGGTATAGACAATCAAATGGTTGCCACTGCCCCAAGTTTTGCAGAAGTGGCACAAGAAATATTTGAAATCACAAAAGACACTGTATTTGTAGCACACAATGTAAATTTTGATTTCGGTTTTTTTAAAAAACAATTTGCTGAACTTGGTATCACTTACTTAAGAAAAAAACTATGTACTGTTCGCCTATCTAGAAAATTACTACCTGGGCTCCCCTCCTACAGTCTTGGAAGATTAACAAGATCTATAGGGATACAACTAAGGGGTGCACACAGAGCAGAGGCAGACACACGGGCTACTGTTAAATTATTTAATAAATTACTTGAAATAGACGCTATCTCTGGATATGAAACTATCTTAAAAGCATTGGATGTAACTTCAAAAGAAGCAACCCTACCTCCCCATTTGCCTGCTGAGGATATAGCAGCGCTGCCCCAAACACCCGGAGTTTATTTTTTTAAAAATGAGGCCAAAAAAATTATTTATGTAGGCAAAGCCAAAAATATAAAAAAGAGAGTTTTATCTCATTTGTATGCTAAGGTTTCTAAAGAAATTGCCCTGGCTCAGGAAACACACCATATAGATTTTGAGCAAACCGGAAATGAGCTAACAGCATTATTACTTGAATCTCACCACATAACAAAGCACTATCCAAGATATAACAAGGTACAAAAAAAACCTACTGCAACTTTTCAAATTATTAATTACATAAACAGGAAAGGAATACTGCAACTTGCCATAGGTAAGACCAAAACAACTACAAACTCAATTGCCACTCTTTACAGCATGGCACTTGCTGTTGAGCATTTAGAGGGGCTTTGTCAAAAATATGAGTTATGCCCAAAGTATTGTTCTCTTCAGGGACAAGTAAATGCATGTTCGCATTATAAAATAAAAAGGTGTAAAGGAATATGTCAAGATCTTGAGGATGTACAGATGTATAACAACAGAGTAAAACAAGCAGTTTATAGCTTTCAAAAACAGCAAGAGAGTTATATCATCAAAGGCAAAGGGAGAACACCCACTGAGAGCTCTATAATTTTAGTCGAGCAGGGTGATTATAAAGGTTTTGGATTTGTAGATTCCCAAGAATCTATAAACTACTTTGACCATTTTTCTAATTACATAACGCCTTACAAAAGCTCCTATTATACAACCAAAATTTTACAGTCTTATCTTAAAAAAAATACACGAAAAGATATAATTACAAAACAAAAGCCCATTGACATAGAACTACCTTACCCTAAAGACGATGTCAGGAACCCAACTTGGTTTTAATTATTCAAATAAAAAAAACATAATGAAAACTCATTATGTTTTTTTATTTAGTCGGGATGACAGGATTTGAACCTGCGACCACTTGACCCCCAGCCAAGTACGCTACCGGACTGCGCCACATCCCGTGCTAAAAATAACCCGAAGGTTATTTGTATTTTAGTAAGGAGGCAAAAATAATAAAATCTATGACCAACAAGGGAGAAATAATTTAAAAAAAGCGTGTGCTATCTGTATAAATCATTAGTTTTGCAATCCGAATTTAATTCTTAATTCGGGGTGTAGCGTAGCCCGGTTATCGCGCCACGTTTGGGACGTGGAGGCCGCAGGTTCGAATCCTGCCACCCCGACCAAAAGCCGTCTGATTCATCAGGCGGCTTTTTTTATATTACTTTAATATAGTATAGATTGTTATATTTACTTTATTTACAAAAACAAACTACCATGGGCAAAATTTGCTACAGCTTGCTATTGATGATTTTATTACTTGGATGTAACAACACAAAACAACAGGCTGTACCAGATCAAGAAATCACAAAAAACAAAATACAGAGTCCTTTTAAGCTAAGTATAGATAGAGGAGCTGTAGTTTATAAAAACCTATGCTCACAATGTCACAGGCCCAATGGTAAGGGTATTGCAAACAATTACCCTCCCTTGGCTGGATCTAATTGGTTAACTCAAAAAAGATTAAAGAGTATCAGGGCAGTTAAATACGGTTTAAAAGGAGCTATTGTAGTAAATCAAAAACAATATGACGGACTTATGAGCCCAATGGGATTAAGCAACATGCAGGTGGCAGATGTAATGAATTTCACCATGAACTCTTGGGGAAACAAACAAAAAGAAATGGTAACTCCAAATGAAGTTGCATCTGTTAAAAAGTAATGACAAGGTTTTATAGCTAGCACTACAAAATTCTTATTTTTGTAAAAAACAATTCTATGCTGATAATAGGTATTGCAGGAGGCACTGGTTGCGGAAAAACAACAGTGGTTGAACAAATTATTGCACAACTTCCAAAGGATGAGGTATGTGTAATATCCCAAGATTCTTATTACAAAGATACCAGTAACCTGAGTTATCAAGAGCGTGTTAAAATAAATTTTGACCATCCTAATTCAATTGATTTTGATTTGCTTTTACAGCATTTAAAATCCTTGCGAGAAGGAGACAGCTTTGAGCAACCTGTATATTCTTTTGTTGAACACAACCGTACCGGAAAAACAATTACCACATATCCAAAAAAAGTAGTGATTATAGAGGGTATATTAATACTCACACAACAAGAGATAAGAGATATGTTTGATATAAAAGTTTTTGTACATGCAGACAGCGATGAACGCCTGATACGAAGATTAAAAAGAGATATTTCTCAACGGGGAAGAAACATGGATGAAGTTCTGACCAGATACCAAACAACACTCAAGCCAATGCATCAGCAGTTTATTGAGCCCACCAAAGAATTTGCAGACATCATCATACCTACCAACAAGCATAATTTGGTTGCTGTTGATTTAATTAGAACAATTATTTCAGAAAAATTATAGCCAATGGGTAAAATTTCAGGAATAAAAAAAACAAAGTGGTTCTCCATCCTAACCAATAAGTATGTGATATTCACATTACTGTTTTTAATTTGGATGTTTTTTTTTGATGCCAACAACTATTTTTTTCACAAAGAACTCAGCGATGATATAAAGGCATTACAAGAAAGTAAAGAATTCTACAATAAGGAAATTAAAAAAGATCGCATTTTTATAAATAAAATGAAGGACAGCTCAGAGATGGAGCGATTTGCTAGAGAAAAATACTACCTAAAAAAAGAAAATGAAGATATATTCATTATAGAATATCAGGACTCAATTAAATGAGGTTTTATTTTATGACAATACGCATCAATGAAGAAACATTTGTTGACAGATTTTGATCCGGTTTCCGCAAAAGCATGGAAGCAAAAAATACAGGTAGACCTTAAAGGAGCTGAGTATAATGAAACCCTTGTGAGCAAAACACT
>CATEMS010000233.1 GCA_949507465.1 Flavobacteriaceae bacterium | reverse complement strand
AGCAGGAGCTAAAAAAGTTGTTATTTCTGCTCCTTCCAAAACGGCCCCTATGTTTGTAATGGGTGTGAATCATATGGACGTTAAACCATCAGACACCATTGTATCAAACGCATCATGTACTACTAATTGCTTGGCTCCATTGGCTAAAATCATAGATGATAACTTAGAGATAGTTGAAGGACTCATGACCACTGTTCATGCCTTAACAGCTACTCAAGCAACGGTAGACCAACCCTCTAAAAAAAATTACAGAATGGGTAGAAGTGGTGTAAATAACATCATACCCTCTACAACTGGGGCAGCTGTTGCAGTAACTAAAGTTATTCCTAATCTCAAAGGAAAACTTACAGGAATGGCCTTTAGAGTTCCAACGGTAGATGTCTCTGTGGTAGATTTAACCGTTAGAACAAAAAAATCTGCTAGCTACCAGGATATTAAAAACCTATTTAAAGAGGCCTCTCAAGGAGCTTATAAAGGTGTAGTTTCTTATACAGAAGATGCAGTAGTATCTCAAGATTTTGTAGGTAGTACACACACTAGTAATTTTGATGCTGGGGCAGGTATTGCATTGAATGACCATTTTTTTAAATTGATATCTTGGTATGATAATGAATATGGATATTCTGCAAAACTTATTGAATTAGCTTTACATGTAGCAAGTTTATAAACTATGGTTTTACTCACAGACGGAGGGTCAACAAAATGCGATTGGATTTTATTAGATAGCCAAGGCTTGGTTGTATTGAAAACCAGAACTGTGGGTTTAAACCCTGCAGTTGTTCATCAAAATGAACTCTCAAAAAGGGTTTTAGATAATTCAGATCTGCAGCCTTATTACAATTTAGTAACCCGTTTAGATTTTTATGGCGCAGGTTGTGGCACAGAAAAACCTTCCTTGTTGCTTAAAGGTGTTTTACAAAAGATATTTACAAAGGCTGTTGTAGATATTCAAGAAGATACCATTGCAGCAGTTTATTCAGCTACTACTTTGCCTGGCATTGTATGTATTTTGGGTACAGGTTCCAACAGTAGCTACTTTGACGGTGCCAAGGTTCATCCTAGCGCAGTATCTTTAGGATATAGCCTAATGGACGAGGCCAGTGGAAACTATTTTGGCAAGCGGTTGCTGCGTGATTATTTCTATAATAAAATGCCTGCAGTTTTAAAAACTGAATTTGCTAGAAGGTTTGACCTTACTCCCGATGTTATAAAATACAATGTCTATAAGCAAGACAATCCAAATATGTATTTGGCATCTTTTGCTGAGTTTATTTTTAATCCTGGCGCTTCAAGGCCAAAAAACGCCATAGAAATTAATGGTTATTTTTACAAGCTTATAAGTGAAGGAATTAATAAATTTATTGAATGTAGAGTTTTGTGTTTTAAAGAAGCGCAGAGCGTACCAATTCATTTCATAGGTAGTATTGCTCATTTTAGTGAGGATATCATTAGAGATTGTATGCAACCCTATCATTTAACTCTTGGTACAATAATTAGAAGACCTATAGATGGTCTTATAGAATACTATAAAGATCATATTTTACAATAACAACCTAACAAACACTTTCCATTTCTATTACTACCCTATGGCATTACCCAAAATAAATCCTACTACCACCCAGTCTTGGAGCAAATTGCAAGACCATTTTACAGCTATGGAAACTGTAACAATGCAAACTCTATTTGCCACTCAAACAGATAGAAAAGAGTGTATGAGCCTAGCCACAGATCTAGTTTCATTAGATTTTTCAAAAAACAGAATTACCTCTCATACCCTAGATTTATTAATACAGCTGGCCAAAGAAACAAAATTGGACACGGCCATTGCTGCTCAATTTAATGGAGCTGTAATCAATGAAACAGAGAACAGACAGGTATTGCATACCGCCTTAAGAGACTTTGATGCCATGAAACCAGAGGTAGTCAATACCCTAGATCAAATGAAACGGTTTTCTCAGGCCGTTATTGATGGCTCTCACAAAGGATACACAGGCAAGGCAATAACAGATATTGTAAACATAGGTATTGGCGGTAGTGATTTAGGTCCTGCAATGGTTACTGAGGCACTCAGTTTTTACAAAAACCATCTTAATGTACATTATATATCAAATGTAGACGGAGATCATGTTTGTGAAATACTACAAAAACTAGATACACAAACAACACTTTTTATTGTTGTAAGTAAAACATTTACTACACAAGAGACACTCACCAATGCTACTACTGTTCGTGAGTGGTTTTTGCAGCAAGCTGGAGAAAAAGCTATAGCGCAACACTTTGTAGCGGTATCAACAAATCTATCTGCTGTAGCTAGTTTTGGTATTTTACCCCAATATACATTTACCATGTGGGATTGGGTAGGAGGAAGATTTTCATTGTGGAGCGCTGTTGGGCTCTCAACATGTTGTGCTATTGGATATTCAAATTTTGAGCTTTTATTAAAAGGAGCTCACAAAATGGATTGTCATTTTAAATCGTCTGAGTTTTCTCAAAACATACCCGTTATTTTAGGATTATTGTCTATCTGGTATACGAACTTTTTTAAAGCAGAAACTCAAGCCGTATTGCCCTACACACAATATCTTTCAAAATTTGTTGATTATTTGCAACAAGCCTCAATGGAGAGTAATGGAAAATCTGTAGATAGAAATGGATCTAAAATTACCTACCAAACGGGTCCGGTTGTCTGGGGAAATACAGGGACCAATGCCCAGCACGCTTTTATTCAATTGCTACACCAAGGCACCTTACTTATACCAACAGACTTTATTTTATGCAAGGCCTCTTTGCATGGTAAAAAAAATCACCAAGATATTTTAGTTGCCAATTGTTTGGCGCAAACCCAGGCTCTTTTAATGGGTACCCATGGAGAAGATATAGCCAATCCGTATAAAGTATTCCAGGGTAACAAACCTTCAAACCTTATTTTAATTGATCAACTATCTCCAGAGAGTTTGGGTAGTTTACTTGCCATGTATGAACATAAAATATTTGTTGAGGGAGCTATTTTAAACATTTATAGTTTTGATCAATTTGGTGTAGAGTTAGGAAAGAAATTGGCAAATAAACAGCTACGCTCATAGTTTTAGTACTTTTTTTACTTCTACATACCCGTTAAGTTTCATAACTGTTTTTTCCTATTAAGGGAAACTTTAACAATTCACAGTGTAGATTCACGATGCGTTTTTTAGTATTTTTGGTAAAAAGAAACTAACTATGAAAAAATCTATTCTATTATTTGGTACAGTAGCTTTAATGTCTGTATCAAGTATTCTTTCACAAACTCTTGCAGAGCGCCAGGTAATTACTGCAAATTATGATCAACAAGCTCTTACTCTCTTAGAAGATGAGCTAAGGCAAAAATTTGAAACCAATCAAAGAATCGCATTTGAAATGGCTGCTCAAAATGGATGGGAAACTGAAATAGCACTTCCAAACGGTGGTAACGCTTTGTTGGTGGGTGTTTTTGATAACGGAACCCCAAAATACTACACTACAGATAATCGTGAAGGTACAATAACCACTAGAACCGATAGAGTTCACACCGGTGGTGTAGCTGGTTTAGATCTAAATGGTGAGAATATGATTGGTGGTGTTTGGGATGGTGGCCGTGTGAGAAACACTCATAATCTTTTAGAAGAAAGAGCCCTACAAATTGATAATCCAGGAAGTATAAGTAACCATGCTACCCATGTTTCGGGTACCATGATAGGTTCTGGAAGTCAAGTCAATGGGCAAGCCAAGGGTATGGCACCCATGGCAGAATTGATTGCCTATGATTTTGGTGCAGATGAACCAGAGATGACAAGTGCTGCTTCCGATGGTTTGCTAATTTCAAATCATAGTTATGGTATTGCGAGTGAAAATGTACCTCTTTGGTATATTGGTTATTATGATGGTAACGCTAGAGATATTGACAGAATAGTTTATAATGCACCTTATTATTTACCTGTTTGCTCTGCTGGAAACGACCGTCAATCTGGAGAAAATCCTTCAGATGGAGGGTATGATTACCTTACAGATAAAAGTGTAGCAAAAAACAATATTGTTGTTGCAGCTACTTTTGAGGTTTTAAATTATGAAGATAATAGTGATGTTTTTATGTCTAGCTTCAGTAGTTGGGGTCCAACAGATGATGGACGTATCAAACCAGATATTTCTGCCAAAGGAGTAAATATGTATTCTTGCTCTGGTACCTCAAACGCCTCATATATGAATATGAGCGGTACCTCAATGTCTGCTCCTAATGTATCTGGAAGCCTATTGTTATTACAACAACATTACAATAATTTAAACGGCGAGTATATGTTGGCCTCTACCTTAAGAGCGCTAGCACTTCATACTGCCGATGAAGCTGGTTTTGCGCCAGGTCCAGACTACAGATTTGGTTGGGGTCTTTTAAATACCGAGCATGCTGCTCAGGTAATTTCAGAGAACTCAAACCAGAGTCTGATTACCACAGAAACTCTTGATGCCAATGATGAATATACCTATACATTTCAAGCTGATGGCACACAAGATATAGTTGCAACCATAGCTTGGACAGATCCAGCTGCGGATTTATTGCCTGGAGGAAACGAGGACTTGGCTACGCCAAGTTTAATGAATGATCTTGATTTAAGAATATCTAATGATGGAGGAGAAACTTTTTTACCATGGGTGTTAAACGTTGCCTCGCCAACTGCCCCTGCAACAACAGGAGACAATATCGTTGACAATGTAGAGAAGATAGAAATTAATGCTCCTGCGCCAGGAGAGTATATTGTTCGTGTTTCTCATAAAGGACAATTGCTTGTCAATGATACGCAAGTGTTTTCTTTGGTTATCGAAGGTATATCAAATGAAGATTTTATGGTTTCTACTACCAATGCAAATGTTTTGACTTGTTCAGAATTTCAAACGGCTACTTTTGATATAGACGTCACTTTTGATGCAGGTTTTAATGATACCGTGGCATTGACCTTTGATGCTGCGCCAGAAGGGACAACAGCCACTATTACTCCTAGTTCTGTGTCTGAAACTGCAACGGCTGTTTTGATCATAGAGGGTATTGACTCGCTAGAAAATGGATCGTACCCTATCACAATCACAGCAACAGGGTCAAGCCAAACAACAAACACCTATGTTTCTTTAGAAATAACAGATGATATTCAGGTGGGTCTTGTTACTTTAGACTCTCCAACCAACAACTCACAAAACAGGCCTATTGATGGTTTAGAACTAGAGTGGGATCCAACATCTAACGCAACACTTGGTTATGAATATGAAGTAGCCCTTGATGATGCTTTTGTGGATGTTGTTATTACAGGAACTACGCTAGAATTGGTAACTACATTAACTGGGCTTACCTATGATACTGAATATTTCTGGAGAGTGCGAGGTCTTAATGAGTGTTCTTCTGGAGACTATGAGGAGTTTAGAAGATTTATTACCGAGGCAGAGTTGGCTACCAATGACAACCAGATAGAATCACTAATGGTGTATCCAAATCCAACAAATGCACTTATTACTATAGAATCACCAGTAAGTACATTAGAGCGCGTCTCTGTGTATTCTATAACGGGTGTACTGTTATTGGATAAAGAAGTGTCAGCAAACACAACAACTTTAGATGTGTCTGGTTTTGCTTCTGGAACTTATTTTGTAAAAGCTACTTCCAAAAATGCAAGTAGTGTGATACAAGTATTAAAGAACTAAATTAACTGCTTGTTAAAAAAAAGTCCCAAAGCTAAAAGCTTGGGACTTTTTTTATTGAATCACATGAGGGTTTAGGCCTTTAGGCCCCCTTATTTTATCATTAACTTTCTGGTAGTTATCGAGCCATCTTTGGCCTTTAAAGCCATCATGTAAACCCCAGGGGTTAGTAATGAAACATCCATACTTTGATTTGCTTTTACACCAGAAATATCTTT
>CATEMS010000232.1 GCA_949507465.1 Flavobacteriaceae bacterium | reverse complement strand
GCATCTCCAACTATCTGTGATGCTCTGGCATTTGCTTTTTTAAGGATCTCTGCTGCCTCTGTTTTGGCTTGAGCCATCTCTTTATCAAATGCTAACTTTGCCTCTTCAAGAGAGTCATCTGCTTTCTTTGCAGCCTCAAGCCCATCGGATATCTTTTTTTCTCTTTCTTGCATAACTTCCAAGATAGGCGGATAAACATATTTCCAGCATATAGCTACAAATACAATCATCACGACTGCTTGGGCAAGTAAGGTTGCGTTTATATTCATTCTTTAAATTTTTACAGAGCAAATAACATATACATGCCAAGACCCACACCAATCATAGGTACCGCATCTGTTAAACCCATCATTAGGAAGAATCTACCTTGAAGGAATGGCGCCAACTCAGGCTGTCTAGCTATACCTTCAATAAATTTACTACCTAAAATACCAACACCAATCCCAGCCCCAATAGCTGAAAGACCCATGGTGATTCCTGCTGCTAAAATACTATATTCCATTTTTTTCTCCTTAAAATTGAGGACTAATGCTCCTCTGTTTCATGCGCCATTGCCAAATATGCAATGGTTAACGCCATAAATATAAATGCTTGCAAAGCCACAATTAATATGTGGAAAAGCGCCCAAACTAAATGCAAACCAAACCCAATCATTCCAATTGGGATGCTGCTAAAAAACAACATCAATGCGATTAAAATAAAAATCATTTCGCCCGCATATAAATTACCAAAAAGCCTTAAACCAAGAGATATTGGTTTAGCTATAAAATTAACCATTTCTAATACGAAGTTAACAGGAATCATCCATTTCCCAAAGGGGTGCAATGTAAGCTCTGCAACAAACGCTTTTGGTCCTTTGACTTTTATGCTGTAGTAAATTGTTAAAACAAATATTGCCAAAGCCATTCCAAGAGTTATATTTGGGTCTGTGGTTGGCACAACCTTAAAGTAAAAAGACTCAGGGCCGTTAATCCATGCATGGTCTGGGCCGCCAACCAATAGGTAGGCAATATGACCTGCGAGCACAGGTATAAAATCAACAGGAATTAAGTCCATTAAGTTCATTAGCAATATCCAAACAAAAACGGTAAGGGCAAGAGGCGCTATTAGTTTGTTTTTTACAGAGCCAAACAAAGACTGAACATTGTCTTCAACAAACTCTATGCTCATTTCTATAAAATTTTGAAGGCCGGTAGGTGTTGAGTCTGCGCTAACTGTTTTAGGCATAGCCATTCTGAATAAAAATATAAACAATCCACCCAAAAATATAGACCAAAATAAAGAGTCTACATGAAATGCCCAAAAACCCATCTGATCAACATAGTGAGGGTCGCAAGTCCAACCATCTGGTGTTTTTCCACAGGTAAGGTTCGTTAGGTGATGATCGATGTATGATTTTGTTGTTAGTTCTTTAGCCATTATGTTGTGGCCTTAGTTTTAGTAATAAACATCATTGGGCTTACTGTTGTATTTATTAAGATATAGGCAAACATCGCGTATACAAACGCATCTTGTAAGTAGATGCCTGTTAAATATAGAAAAACTACGAAAAGAGACCACTTAACTGACCAGTTATATATAGCATTAACAGCGTGGTCGTTTATTCTATTGCTAACAACATAGGCTGCTGACAGACAAAGAAAGTAAGAAGTGGGAGCTAAAATAAAAAAAATGCTTTGAAGAGTTCCAGTGATAGCAAGAAAGAAAAAACCCATGAGAATAAGGCTCTTGTTGCTAAAAATAGTGTTAAACAGACTTTTCAAAAGATTTGTGTTTTTGTATTAATGTATTGGCGGGAATTATAGAAATTTATAGCCTTATAAACAAGTTGTTTTCAAATTAATTTGTTCTTCCATCAATTAGTTTAGAGATGATGTCTTCCAGTTCATTAGATGTGTTGTAGGCGATGGTCACTTTACCGTTTTTTTTGTTTTTTGCTTCTATCTCTACTTTATGACCAAAAGCTTCTGACATGTCTTGTTCAATGTTTAATAAGTCGGTGTCTTTGCTTTTTTTATTGCTTCCGGTGTTTTTTTTCTTACTTGATATGTTGCTAAGGTCTTTAACTGTAAGTTTGTTTTTGATTATGTTTTCAGCTGCTTGCTCAGCGTCTTTCGGCTCAAGCGATGCCAACAACTTAGCATGTCCTTTTTCTATTTGCCCTGAAGATAGAAGGTCTAAAACCTTTGCTGGTAGAGATAAAAGCCTAAGTGAATTTGCTATTGTGCTTCTAGCCTTCCCTGTTGATGTTGCCACTTCGTCTTGTGTAAGGCCAAACTCTCTCTTTAGCCTGTCGTATCCTCGCGCCTCCTCAACAGCATTTAAATCTTCTCTTTGAAGGTTTTCTATTAATGCTGATTCGAGAGCGTCTTGATCTTTTTTTTGGTCAACCAAACACGGTATTGTTTTTAGGCCAGCCTTCTTAGT
>CATEMS010000231.1 GCA_949507465.1 Flavobacteriaceae bacterium | reverse complement strand
TCCGTAATACTGCTCTAAGTATTTCATCAATAAATAATAAGGTAAATCACTATACTTATATTCTTGGGTATCTCTTAACTCACTTTCGCGTATAAAACGATAAATACTGTCTTTATACGCTCGTTTTAAAAACATTTGGGATGCTACTTTATATGGAAAGTCATCGCTGTAAGTACTGTTATACCATTTTGTTTTTGGTTTGTTTGTAAGACTATCCATGGTAGTAACATAATAAGGAATCCATGATTTTAATCTTGCAGTGTGGGTTAACATCCTCCGTAGGGTAAGGTCTGCTTTATCTGTTTGTTTGTATTGTGGAAGTAACTCAGAGAGAGTGGTCTCCATGGTTATCACACCCTTATCAACAAGTTCCATTACCATGGGAAGGGTAGCCATAATCTTGGTTAATGAGGCGATATCATACAGATCTGTTTTTAAAACAGGCTTTACTTTATTGTAAGTATGATGACCAAATGATTTGTTGTAAATAACTTTCCCTTTTCTGGCAACCAGAACTTGAGCTCCGGGCATCATATTTTCTGTAATGCCAAGGTTCACAATAGAATCTATTTTTTGTAGCCCCTTACTAGAACCCCCAACACTCTCTGGCGAGCCATAAGAGAGCCTGTTTACAACTTGTGTCTGTATCTGGGTATGAATTGGAAAATCATCTCCCAGAGACACCGGAAGACTCCCCTTTGCAGCTCTAGCGCCAAATATGAGTTGAGCAGAGAGTTGTTGAGACACCTTACTATTTTGATAAGAGAGTATTACAGCGTCAAAATGGGTGGTTGTTTTTACATCCAGTAGGCTGTAAGGCCTGGCAAATACATCTAAGATCAATGTGTTTGTCTTGGCAATTTGTTGCAACCACATCAACTCTTTATTTGTGAATTTATACCCCTTCCATGGGTTTTGATTTGACTTATGAAACCCTACAATAACATAATCATACGCTCTGAGTTTATTGATATAACTCTTAAGATCACTTGCTTTAACAAAATCTACAGGGGCATAAGATCTAAGTTGTTTTAAAAAATCAGTGCCAGAGGCATCACCAAAATTTACATAAGCAATCTTTGTAGCTTTTATATTTTTTATAGGTAGTAGTTGGTCTTTATTTTTTAAAACCGTTAATGCATTTTCTATAGCCTCCTCATACAAGGCAGCGTCTAAGGGGGTGTTTAAATCTTCAATAAGATTCCTTTGATCTATAGGGGCGTACAGGTGTAATCCCACTTTGTACTTTGCCAATAGTATTTTTTTCACTGAATGGGCCAAGCGTTTTTCTGAAATAACATTATCCTGATAGGCCTTTACAATGAGCTTGTGGGCTTTAGGGATATTCTCTGAAATTAATAACACATCATTTCCTGCCATAAAAGCAGCTAGATCTATCTCTCCGGGTTTATCGAAGTTTGCTGCTCCCTTCATGTTTAATGCATCAGTAAAAACAAGACCCTTAAACCCAAGATCTTTTTGCAAAATATCTGTTACAATTTTTTTTGACAAAGAAGAGGGTAAACCATTTTGCTGCTCTAGTGAAGGAACATTTAAGTGAGCAACCATAACACTTGACAGGCCTTGCTTTATGAGTTGCCTGTAGGGATAAAGCTCAATGTTTTCTATCCGTTTTTTAGAAAAATTAATCGTAGGGAGGGTTTTATGAGAATCTGTGTCTGTGTCTCCATGGCCAGGGAAATGCTTGGCATTGGCAAGTATTCCTGCAGATTGCATTGCCCTTGTAAAAGCAATAGATTTTTGGGTAACATTGTCTTTATCTTCTCCAAAAGATCTATTTCCAATAATTGGATTTTTAGAGTTATTATTAACATCAACAGATGGGGAGAAGTTATAATGAATACCAAGAGCCTTATTTTGTTCCGCCATTCTCTTTG
>CATEMS010000230.1 GCA_949507465.1 Flavobacteriaceae bacterium | reverse complement strand
TAAAGATATCGCTGCCGTACGTCTTGACACAAATGGCTTACAGCGGCTTTACTCCTACAGTCAAGCAGATACAAACCTAGGCGCTTCTAGAATGCTTTTGGATACTCTTGAGGTTGCCTATTTTGCTTTTTTTGACAGTAGCCGTATTGTGGCGTCTGTATTAGGGGTAAATCAATTAAACTTGGTGGTTGCCAATTTAAAAACAAAACAAGTAACACCTTATATAGAAAACTCAGGCAGGTCAATCCATAACATACCTCAAAGTACCTCTGTGAGCTATACCCTAAGTAATGAAGACAAAAATATGGATGTGTACATCCTAGATCTAGACCAGGGCGCAGAGAGTTTTTTTGTGTGCCAATTACCAGTTGGAGTCCAGGATCATTGTTGGATTAATGATAGTCAACTTTTACTTGGAAGCAGTTCCAAAATATACCTATATGATATGTTTGGTTCCCAACAGTGGAAAGAGGTAGCAGATCTCTCTGGTCATAACATATCAGATATTAACCGCATTACTGTAAACCCACAGGGTAATAAAATAGCTTTAGTAGGTTCTAAAAACTAAAGTTTATCTTATTTTTAAATTAAATATAAATGTCATGAAAAACCATTTCCTTGCCTTGCTTATTACATGTACTGCCACTACGCTTGCACAAACAGATACACGTATCTATGATATCATACAAAAAGTATCTGTAAAGAATATAGAGGCAGACATAACTACCTTAGCCAATTTTGGCACAAGAAATACCTTTAGTGACACCTTAAGCAGTACAAGAGGCATTGGCGCTGCCCGCCGATGGATTAAAGCTGAGTTTGATCAAATATCATTAAACTGTAATGATTGTCTTGATGTGTTTTATCAAAAAGACTTAGTTAAAGCTGCATCTAGCAAGAGAGTACCCAAAGATACCTGGGTTGTCAATGTAGTAGCCATACAAAAAAGTAAGACAGGCTCAAACCGATATATCATTATCAGTGGTGATATAGACTCTAGAAATAGCGATGGTAGTGATTATACCAAAGACGCACCCGGAGCAAATGATAACGCAAGCGGAATGGCAGGTGCTTTAGAAGCCTCAAGAGTATTAAGCGGGTATGAATTTGATGCCAATATCGTATATCTTGGATTAAGCGGTGAAGAACAAGGTCTTTTTGGTGGCGCTGGATTTGCAAGATATGCCCAAGACAATAACTGGGATATTATTGGGGTGTTAAACAATGATATGATTGGCAATATAAAAGGCGTGGATGGTATTATTAGTAATGTAGATTTTAGAATTTTCTCTGAGCCTGTCCCTCCTACTGAAACCGAAAAACAAAGAAGATTGAGACGATTTTATGGTGGTGAGGTAGATGGAATTTCTAGACAATTGGCGCGTTATGTTTTTAAGACCACCAAAACCTATATGCCCCAATTAAATCCGATGATGATTTACAGACTTGATCGTTTTGGCCGCGGAGGCCACCACAGACCTTTTAACGATTTAGGATATCCAGCCATCCGTATTATGGAAGCCCATGAAAACTACACACAACAACACCAAGATATAAGAACTCAAAATGGGATTGAATACGGAGATAAACTCAAATTTGTTAATTTCAATTATGCAAAAAAACTAACCGCTGTGAATGCAATTTCAATGGCGAGCCTTGCCTGGGCTCCAAAGGCACCAGCTAAAGTAGCTATAGGTGGAATGGTAGCTCCAGCTGTGAAGCTTAGATGGGAAAAATCAAAAAATGCTGTGGGGTATAAAATTTATTGGAGAGACACCACATCTCCAACATGGGATTACAGCAGGGTTGTTGGTGATGTTGATCAATTTACCTTACAAGGAGTTGTGATAGACAACTACTTTTTTGGAGTTGCAAGTATAGCCCAAGATGGACATGAGAGTGTGGTGGTATTTCCTAGCGCAACTTTTAGATAAAAATCCAAGCATATATTTGTACAAGACATAATTGCAATGAAAAAGCTACTATTAATTATCATACTTTTGGGCTTGGGGGTAACCACAACAGCGCAAAAAAAGTTTACCCAAGCAGATGAGCTAAGAGGTTCTATAACTCCTCAAAGAGCCTGGTGGGATTTGCAACACTACAGGATAGAGGTAGATGTATTTGCTCAAACAAAATCTTTGTCTGGAACAAACACCATTAGCTACACTGTAGTATCTAAAAACAACCTCATGCAAATAGATTTGCAAGCACCCATGCAAATAGATCATGCCTCTCAAGATGGTGAAACCATTGAAATAGAGCGTATTGGAAGCGCACATTTTCTTAGCCTAAAAAAAGAACAAGAAATTGGTACAACAAATAAAATAACAATTCATTTTTCTGGGACTCCTAAAAAAGCATTAAACGCTCCATGGGATGGTGGGATTGTGTGGAGTAAAGATGCCAATGGTATTGATTTTATAGCCAGTGCAAATCAAGGCATTGGGGCAAGTGTTTGGTGGCCTGTGAAGGATCACCCAAACGATGAGCCAAATAAAGGGGTTGATTTATTTATTACAACACCAAAAGAATTGGTAGGGGTCGGAAATGGAAGACTCATACAAGAAATAGAAAACAAACATACAACTACCTGGCACTGGCAGGTGGTAAACCCCATCAATAGCTATGGAGTAAATATTAATGTGGGTGATTACGTTCATTTTTCTGACACCTATGAGGGCCTAAACGGAACATTAGACCTAAGTTTTTGGGTTCTAAGAGATAACCTAGAAATAGCCAAAGAGCAATTTAAACAAGTACCCTTGATGCTAGAGGCCTTTGAACACTGGTTTGGCCCCTACCCTTTTTATGAAGATAGTTTTAAACTCGTTGAGGCTCCTTACCTTGGTATGGAACATCAAAGCAGTGTGACCTATGGAAACAAGTACAAAAACGGATATCTAGGTAGGGATCTCTCTGGCACCGGATGGGGGCTTGAGTTTGATTTTATTATTATCCATGAGGCGGGCCATGAATGGTTTGCCAATAGTATTACCAATAAAGATGTTGCTGACATGTGGATTCATGAAGGATTTACAGCCTACTCGGAAAACCTATACCTCAACTATCATTTTGGCAAAAAGGCTGCTAGTGAGTACGTGATTGGAACCAAAAAAATCATACAAAATGACAGCCCCCTTATTGGCACCTACAATAAAAACAATCGCGGCAGCAATGACATGTACTACAAAGGAGCCAATATTTTACATTCTCTTAGGCAACTCATTGAGGATGATCAAAAATGGCGAAATATCCTTCTAGGACTTAATAAAGAGTTTTATCATCAAACCGTTACAAGCCATCAAGTTGAAGCCTATATTTCTGATAAAAGTGGGATAAATCTAACGCAGTTTTGGGAGCAATACTTGCGTACCACAATGATTCCTAATTTGCAGTACACGATTCAAAAAAACCAACTCACATACAGGTATACAGATATCATACAAGGTTTTGATATGCCTGTAAAGGTTCGTATAAATGGTCAGACAAGGTGGATACAACCCACTTCCTCTTGGAGCACCCTAAAGGCCAAAACAAATATCAAAAGCTTTGATGTAAAAGAAGATTTTCTAATTTTCTCAGAGCTTGTAGAATAATCATCAAAACAGATTCACAAATCATATGGAGGAGTTTCCCTTTCCTTGGCGAACCAATATTGGGGTCTGAGAGGTAAGGTCAATAACAGTTGAGGGAATATTACCGCCATAACCTCCATCTACAACTACATCAACAAGGTGTTTCCATTTTTCAAAAATGAGTTCTGGATCTGTGGTGTATTCTATGACTTGATCTTCATCCTTGATGGAAGTAGACACAATAGGGTTGCCTAGCGCAGTAACTATGGCCTGAGCTATACTGTTATCAGGTACACGTATTCCAACTTGTTTCTTTTTTTTAAACACATTTGGCAACTTATTATTTCCAGGAAGTATAAACGTGTAAGGACCTGGAAGCGCCCTTTTTAAAAGTTTAAATGTAGTATTGTCTAATTGTTTTACGTAATCAGAAAGATTGCTTAAGTCTTTGCAAACAAATGAAAAATTAGCCTTTGCAAGCTTTACTTTTTTAATTTGTGCGATACGCTCTAGCGCGCGGTTATTTGTAATATCACAGCCTAGTGCATATACCGTATCGCTTGGATAAATAACCAATCCTCCTTTTTTAATGATCTGCACAACCTTGGCAACTTCTGTAGGGCTTGGATTGTCTTGATAAATCTTAATAAATGTTGCCATGATAATCTCTAAAAAAATGCAAGATTTTAGTCTATGATGTTGAGTTTTGCAAACCTGAGCAGTAGTTTTTTTGTGCCCCCATTCTCAAAATTAATTTCTGCTTTTGTGTCTGCGCCAACTCCTTCTATTTTAGTAATTGTACCTTTTCCAAACCTTACATGCTCAACCAATGTGCCCAAGCGCAGATTTGCAGCTTTAGGGTCAAAATTTTTCTCTGCCTTACTCGCCATAGGTTTTAATCTGCGAAGTTTACGAAGCTGGTCTTGATTTGGGCCTCTTGGTGGACTTTCAGCTGCTGGTCTGCGCAGTCTTAGGTTACTCTTATCTACCTTGTCAAATATATCTGCATCCAAAAGTGGTTTGTAACGTTGCTCTGTTATGGGAGTTAAATACTCCAAATAAGAAGCATCAATTTCTTCTATAAAACGACTGGGTTCTGCATCTATGAGTTTTCCCCACCTATATCTAGACTGTGTGTAGGTCAGATATGCCTGAGTTTCTGCTCTGGTAACAGCTACATAAAACAGTCTTCGTTCTTCCTCTAGTTCTGCTCTTGTATTCATGCTCATAGCGCTTGGAAACAAGTCTTCCTCCATCCCCACAATAAAAACATAAGGAAACTCCAGGCCTTTGGCCAGATGAATTGTCATCAGGGCAACACGGTCTGTATCCCCTTTGTCATTATCTAAGTCTGTAGCAAGAGCAACATCTTCCATAAACTCAGAGAGAGAGCCAGTGGTGTCTGCCATTTCTTTTTGTTCTTCAACAAAATCACGCATACCATTGAGTAGCTCTTCAATATTTTCTATGCGAGCAATACCCTCTGGGGTACCGTCTTTTTTTAGCTCTGTGAGTATTCCAGTTTTTTGGGTAACATATTCTGCCATCTGAAAAGCATCATAGCTCTGGTTTAATACCTGAAAACTTTGAACCATAGTAACAAAGTCTAATAACTTTGCCTGGGTTCCTTTATTGATATTGAGCTGTAATTTACTGATGTTTTGCATCACCTCGAAGATAGATCTATTGTAATGACTTGCAGCTACCATAAGGCGCTCTATGGTGGTTTGTCCAATACCTCTTGCGGGATAATTAATGACACGTTTTAGAGCCTCTTCGTCTTTAGTATTGAGAAGTAAACGCAAGTAACACAAAACATCTTTTATTTCTTTGCGCTGATAAAAACTAAGACCGCCATAGATGCGGTAAGGAATAGCTTTCTTTCTTAGGGCATCTTCCATAGCGCGAGACTGGGCATTGGTTCTGTATAAAATAGCAAAGTCTCCATTTTTAAACTCTTGGTTTTGTTTGGTTTCAAAAATAGTATTGGCAACAAAACGCCCCTCATCACCATCTGTCATGGTACGATTGACTTTTATCTTTGCACCTTCAACATTAGAAGTCCAAACTACTTTATCTAGGCGTGTTTTGTTTTTTTCAATGATGCTGTTGGCAGCATTTACTATATTCTTTGTAGACCTATAATTTTGTTCAAGACGATAGATTTTTACATCATCATAATCTTTCTGAAAATTTAATATATTGTTGATATTAGCACCCCTGAAGGCATAAATACTTTGAGCATCATCACCAACCACGCATATGTTTTGAAACTTATCACTCAATGCACGCACTATTAAATACTGACTGTGGTTGGTATCTTGGTACTCATCCACTAGAATATATCGAAATCTATTTTGATATTTGGCTAAAACCTCTGGAAAGCGGGTTAACAGCTCGTTGGTTTTTAGCAATAAATCATCAAAATCCATAGCACCAGCCTTAAAGCATTTGTCTACGTAACTTTTGTAAACATCTCCCAAACGAGGCATTTTGGCCATGGCGTCGGCTTCCATGAGTTCTGGGTTGTTAAAATAAGCCTTCACAGTAATCAAGCTATTTTTATAACTAGATATTCTAGAATACACCTGTTTGTATTTATACATATCCTTATCTAAGTGCATTTCTTTTATAACAGCTCTAATAACACTCTGGGAGTCTTGGGTATCATAGATAGTGAAATTTGATGGATAGCCTAATTTATCTGCCTCCATACGAAGTATTTTAGCAAAAATACTATGAAAGGTTCCCATCCAAAGATTTTTACCTTCACTGGGACCAACAATAGTAGCTATTCTATTTTTCATCTCACGCGCTGCCTTATTGGTAAAGGTGAGCGCCAAAATATTAAATGGATCCACTCCCTTAGACATTAAAAAGGCTATTCTGTAAGTAAGTACACGTGTCTTTCCTGAACCAGCTCCAGCAATTACAATCATGGCGCCGTCTTTCTGTATGGTAGGCGCTAACTGAGCTTGGTTGAGTTGTTGTAAAAATTCTTGCAAGGGTTTTCTAGTATTTTAAAAGCTCTAAATCAGTTTTAGAACAGTGATAAAAATAGGATATAAACTGCAAGTGAAAATACGCAAAACTGTGGGATTGAACCTACTGAAATTTCAGAATTTATAAACAAACAAAGCTGGGGTGTTATTTCTGAAATTTCAATATCTTTAACCATGATTTATTTAAAATAAATAGGCAAACATCATGAAAAAACAATATATAATCTCACTAGTGCTCCTAACAAGTGCTTTTTTAAATGCACAAAGCAATCAACTTATATCAGAGGATATACAGCTAATAGAATCTCAAGTAATAGAGTGGCGCCATTACTTTCATGAAAATCCTGAATTGTCTAACCGTGAATTTAACACGGCAAAAAAAATTGCTGCCCATTTAAAATCTCTTGGTATGGAGGTACAAACTGGAGTCGCAAAAACAGGGGTTGTAGGGCTTTTAAAGGGTGACAAGCCCGGAAAGGTAGTTGCCCTTAGAGCAGATATTGACGGGTTGCCCGTTACAGAGCGTAATGACCTTAGCTACAAAAGTAATGTTGTTGACACTTTTTTGGGTACAAAAACAGGAGTAATGCATGCCTGTGGCCATGATACGCACATAGCAATTTTAATGGGAGTTGCACAAGTGTTAAGCAAACACAAAGATAAAATTAAAGGAAGTATAAAATTTATTTTTCAACCCGCAGAGGAAGGTCCACCACCTGGAGAAGAGGGTGGCGCAAAACTTATGGTTAAAGAAGGAGTACTTGAAAATCCTAAGGTAGATGCTATTTATGGATTACACATTAATAGCGCAACACCCGTTGGTAGCATAACCCTAAAACCAGAGGGTATCATGGCCGCCGTTGAACGTTTTGTAGTTACAGTAAAGGGGAAAGGATCTCATGGATCAGCACCTTGGAGTGGCGTTGATCCAATTTTAATTTCGGCAAAAATTATTGATGGATTTCAGACCATTATTTCAAGAGAAGCATACCTAATAGAAGCGCCAGCGGTTATTACTGTTGGAAAAATAACCAGCGGTACTCGTTTTAATGTTATTCCAGAGAGTGCAGAACTCATAGGTACGGTAAGAACTCTGAATCCAGATATGAGAATCAAAATCATTAAACGCATGACAGAAATGGCTAGTGACATTGCCAAAGCCTATGGCGGAAGTGCCACTATTGATTGGCAAAACAATACCATAGTTACCTACAACGACCCTGGGTTAACCACAAAGGCCATCAGTACCCTAAAAAAAGTAGCTGGAGATGACAAGGTGCTTGATATGAAAGCCGATACAGGTGGAGAAGATTTTAGTTATTTTCAAGAAAAAATACCTGGGGTATACTTTTTTCTAGGAGGAATGACACCAGGAAATACAGAACCTTTTCCTCACCATACACCAGATTTCAAGATAGATGACGCCGGTATGTTACTTGGTGTTCAATCATTAACCCAATTAGCCCTAGATTATTTAAACCATCAAGAAAATTAATCCCTGTAGACAAGGTTTTTTTGAAAGTTTAAAAATCAGTACTATTGTTTTTAAATTAAAAAATACCAAAATTTATAATCCATATGGAATCCCAAGCGCTACTTCCCTATTTTGCTTCTTTACTATCTGCTATTATTGTTGGTGGTATTGCCTATCTATTTTTTAAAAAACATACAGATAACTTAGAAGGAAGAAGACGGTTTTTACTGCACAAGGAAGCCCAGTCAAAAACACTTCCTTTAAGGATACAAGCCTATGAGAGACTTACACTGCTTTTAGAACGTATAGACCCTAACAGTCTTTTGATACGCATAAAACCTAAAGGTAATGACTTAAACAAGTATGAACAGGACCTTATATCAAGCATAGAAGAGGAGTTTGTACACAATCTAAGCCAGCAAATTTATGTGTCTTTAGAGATGTGGAATGTAACAAGAACTACAAAAAACACAACCATACAAATTATAAGACAAACGGCCATGAACCAAAAAATTGAATCTGCAGACAAACTCAGAGAAGCTGTTTTAAATCATTTTATGGGAGAAGTAACCCCTTCTCAAAAAGCCCTAGCGTTTTTAAAGAAAGAAATACAACAACTTTTCTAGTAAGTAAATTCTTTGTATGAATCCTGACTTTCTACAAACACCCATAGAGTATCTTAAAGGCGTAGGTCCTAACAGGGCAGATTTGTTGAAAAAAGAGTTGGGTATTTTTACTTTTCAAGACCTACTAAACCTATTTCCAAACAGGTATTTAGATAGAACCCAGTATTATAAAATAAAAGACTTGCAACGCAATAGCGCAGAGGTGCAGGTTATAGGGAAAATAACTCATTTAAAGACTATTGATCAAAAACGTGGTAAACGCCTGGTAGCAACCTTTAAAGATGCCAATGGGATAATGGAACTTGTTTGGTTTAGAGGTCATAAATGGATCAAAGAAAATTTAAAACTAAATGAAACCTATGTTGCCTTCGGAAAAACAAACTTTTACAATGGTACTTTTTCCATGCCGCACCCAGATTTAGAACTATTAAAAGAACATCAAAGCAAACTTCGCTCTGCCCTACAGCCAATATATCCTTCTACAGAAAAACTAGGTAACAGTGGTGTCACCAACAGGGTACTGTGTAAACTTATGGAGCAACTGTTTCTCGAACTCCAAAAAACAATTGTAGAGACCCTCTCACCAGAGCTACTAGAGCAGCTTCAGTTAATGCCAAAAAACAAAGCAATGCGCAACATACATTTTCCTGAAAATGGAGAAGAATTGGCAAAAGCAACTCACAGGTTAAAGTTTGAAGAATTATTCTTTACTCAGCTACAATTATTAATAAAAAATATAGTCCATAAAAGCAAAATTAAAGGCTATCCTTTTACAAGTATTGGAAGTCATTTTAACACCTTCTATAAAGAGCATCTTCCTTTTGATTTAACAAGTGCGCAAAAGAGAGTCATCAAAGAAATACGAAATGATTTAGGTAGTAATGCTCAAATGAATCGTCTACTTCAAGGAGATGTAGGTAGTGGAAAGACAATTGTTGCGCTATTGTCAATGTTAATAGCTATTGACAACGGTTTTCAAGCCTGTTTAATGGCCCCAACTGAAATTTTGTCAGTCCAGCACTATAATAGCTTATACGAGTTATGTAAACCACTAAAAATCAGCATATCACTTCTTACTGGATCAACTAAAACTTCAATAAGAAAAAAAATACATGAATCTCTTGAAAATGGCCAACTACAAATTTTAATTGGCACGCATGCGCTACTTGAAGACAAGGTAAAATTTAAAAATTTAGGGCTCTCCATAATTGATGAGCAGCATCGTTTTGGAGTTGCCCAACGAAGTAAATTATGGCATAAAAACAACTACCCTCCTCACATACTTGTTATGACCGCCACACCCATCCCAAGAACCTTGGCAATGAGTGTGTATGGAGACCTAGATATTAGTGTCATAGATGAGCTTCCACCTGGAAGAAAAGATATCAAGACAGTGCATCGTTTTGACAGCAATAGACTTAAAGTGTTTAAATTTATTAAAGATCAAACGACCCTTGGAAGACAGGTGTATATTGTATATCCGCTCATTCAGGAGAGCGAAGTGCTAGATTATAAAGATCTTATGGACGGCTATGAGAGTATCTCTAGAGAATTTCAGCAACCTGAGTACCAAATCTCTGTTGTGCACGGTAAGATGAAAGCCGCAGACAAAGAGTTTGAAATGAATCGTTTTATTAAAGGGGAAACACAGATCATGGTTGCCACCACGGTTATTGAGGTTGGGGTTAATGTACCCAATGCTACGGTAATGGTTATAGAAAGTGCAGAACGCTTTGGACTCTCTCAACTGCACCAACTTAGAGGCCGCGTGGGTCGAGGCGCCCAGCAGAGCTATTGTATTTTAATGACAAGTCATAAATTATCTGCTGACGCTAAAACTCGCCTTGATACCATGACCAGCACCAGCGATGGTTTTGAAATTGCAGAGGTAGACTTAAAACTTAGAGGTCCTGGTGATATGATGGGAACCCAACAAAGCGGGGTATTGAATTTAAGAATTGCAGATTTGGTAAAAGATACCCACATATTAAAAATTGCCAGAAGCTATGCCAGACAGACCCTACTCCAGGACCCTTCTTTAACACTACCAAAAAACAGTGCCATAAAAAACACCTACAAGCAAATAGCAAAATATAGAAATATTTGGACTTATATTTCATAAGCCTTCACACAGGCTGCACAGCACACATAGTAAGTATGATGTGAAGTTTGCCGAGCTCTTAATGGACATCAAATAGCGAAGAATTAAAAAGATGTGATGAAAAGCTACATTTTTTTTTGAAAAATCTTGTCTTGAAAATATTAAAAATACCCACAAAAACAAGCGGTATTGTTATCTTTGGTTCTTACATAAGTAAAACGCATTATGAAAATTTCATACAACTGGCTCAAAGAGTTTATAAATACAGATTGGGACGCTCAGCAAACCGCAGAACTTTTAACAGACCTAGGCCTTGAGATTGAGGGGATTGTTCCTTTTTCTTCTGTCAATGGTGGATTAAAAGGGATTGTTGTGGGTCATGTGCTATCTTGTAAGCAACACCAAAATGCCGACCGCCTTAAAGTCACTAAAGTTGATGTTGGGAATGGTGAAACAATACAAATTGTATGTGGAGCACCCAATGTTGCAGCAGGGCAAAAAGTTCCTGTAGCCACTATAGGTACTACACTTTATGATGCAGAGGCAAAACCTTGGAAAATCAAAAAAGGAAAGATTAGAGGAGAAGTAAGCCAAGGAATGATTTGCGCTGAGGACGAGTTAGGGCTTGGAAACGATCACGATGGCATCATGGTTTTGGACCCAAATCTAGTACCAGGAACTCCT
>CATEMS010000229.1 GCA_949507465.1 Flavobacteriaceae bacterium | reverse complement strand
TGCAATAATGTGAGTATTTTGCTTGTTCTTAACACATATACAAGAACCATGAAAAAGTTTTACATCTTTATATTTTCAAGTTTGCTACTTTTTACTTCATGCTTTGAGGATTTTGATGATACTATAAATCCTGCTTCTAGCCTTGAGATACAAAATTTCATATATCGTGGTTTAAATTATTTCTATTTGTATAAAGCAGACACACCAGAACTTGCCAATGATGCTTTTGTATCAAATGATGACAGAAATAATTTTTTAGATGATTACCAAACTCCCGAAGCTTTGTTTGAATATTTGAAATCTGATCAAGATCGCTTTAGTATACTTGTAGACGATTATATATTTCTGGAAAATGCACTAAGCGGCGTGACACTTAACAATGGTATGGAATTTGGCTTGGTTTTTTACCCAGATGAGAGTGGTAATGTGTTTGGGTATGTGAGGTATGTACTGCCAAACTCCAGCGCAGCTAGCAACGATTTGCAGAGAGGTATGATTTTTAGTACCATTGATGGCCAGCAGCTAAATGAATCAAATTACAATGATTTATTGGCACCAGACACTTACACCATTGGTCTGGCAACTTTTGATGGCCAAAACATAGTCCCTAATGGAAGCGCTATTACACTTACAAAATCACAAATCACAGAAAACCCAATACACATTGCCACAACGCTCACCATTGAAGGGCAAAAAGTTGGATACTTAATGTACAATGCCTTTACAAGAGATTTTGACCCAGAGTTGAATGCTGTTTTTGGTGGGTTTAAAAATCAAGGGATTGATCACCTTATTGTTGATCTAAGATACAATGGTGGCGGATCTGTAGAGACAGCCGTAGATTTATCTTCAATGATAACAGGGCAATTCAACAATCAAATCTTTTATACAGAACAGTGGAACCAAGACAGACAAGATCAATATGCCAGTCCTGGACGTTTTAATTCTCAAATTTTAAATGGTGATGCCATTAATAGTTTAAATCTTGATCAGGTATACGTAATTACAAGCGCTCGTTCTGCCTCTGCCAGTGAACTTTTAATAAATGGCCTTAGCCCCTATATCAATGTGACACAGGTTGGTGACACTACAACAGGAAAGTTTCAAGCATCTTTTTTATTGTATGATGCGCCCGCACCAAACTTTAGTAGAGCACAAGCTAATATCAACCACAGTTATGCAATGTTACCCCTTGTGTTTAAAACGGCAAATGCTAACGGCAACACAGATTTTATAGATGGCTTACCACCAGACATAGAATTAAAAGAAAACTATGCCAATTTGGGGCAGCTAGGATCCATCGATGAACCGTTGTTAGCAGAAACACTCAACCAGATATTTCCTGGGCTATCACCCACCCTACCCTTTACTAATTATACAGAAATTGGAGACAGTAATACCAATACGATATTAGAGGGTATAATGTTTATTGATAAGTAGTTGGTAATAAAATGTATACGCCTATGATTCTTGCCAAAAATATCCACAAATACTATGACAACCTACATGTTTTAAAAGGTGTAGATCTTCATATAAATAAAGGGGAAATTGTATCTATTGTAGGTGCCTCTGGGGCAGGAAAAACTACATTGCTGCAAATTTTAGGCACCTTAGATAATTTTGACAAAGGCGCATTGACTATAAATAATGAGCAAATAGCTGCTTTAAACAAAAGACAGTTAGCTGCTTTTAGAAATACTTCGTTGGGATTTATTTTTCAATTTCACCAATTACTTCCAGAATTTACTGCCCTTGAAAATGTATGTATTCCTGGCTTTATTAAAAAAACAAACAAAACAGAGGTAGAAAAAAGAGCCAAGGAACTCCTTGCTTTTCTGGGCTTAAAATCTCGAGAAAATCACAAACCTAACGAGCTCTCTGGAGGAGAACAACAACGAGTGGCAGTTGCAAGAGCACTTATTAATAATCCAGCTATTATTCTAGCTGATGAACCGAGTGGAAATTTAGACACCAAAAGTGCAGAAAACCTTCACGAATTATTTTTTAAACTAAGAGATGAATTTGGGCAAACATTTATTATAGTTACTCATAATAAAGATTTAGCAGCAATGGCAGACAGAAAACTGGTAATGAGAGATGGCACAATAAGTGGCCAATAGAGCATTTCAAATACAACTAAATTACCCAACAAACTATCCCTTATTTTCTAAAAATGAAGCTTCACAGATCAGAATTAAAAGAATTTTTAGATCAAAAAGTAATACAATACAATACCCTAGATTTTATAGGTACAGATCCTATTCAAATACCACATCATTTTAAAGACAAAGAAGACATAGAAATCTCTGGATTTTTAATAGCCACTATCGCTTGGGGAAATAGAAAAAGTATCATTACAAATGGCGAGCGTCTATTAAACATTATGGGGAACTCCCCTTTTGATTTTATTTTAAATTATACCAACGATCACAAAAAACACACCAAAGGTTTTGTGCATAGAACATTTAATGAAGAAGACTTGCACACCTTTTTCTTGGCACTTTCTAATATATACAAACACCATGATGGCCTCGAGGCTGTATTTTCAAAAAATGTTAGAAATAAAAGTATGCAAAACGCCATACATAAGTTTAAAAAGGTGTTTTTTGAGATATCACACCCTCTCAGGACACAAAAGCATGTAAGTGATCCTTTAAAAAACAGTGCTGCCAAACGCATCAATATGTTTCTAAGATGGATGGTACGTCAAGATAATACAGGGGTAGATTTTGGTATCTGGAAGACCATATCCCCAGCTGTTTTATCATGTCCGTTGGATGTCCATAGTGCTGGCGTGGCCAGGAAACTTGGCATTTTAACTCGAAAACAGAATGACGGCAAGGCTTTGCACGAGCTAGACATAGCACTTCGAGAGATGGACCCTAAAGATCCTGTTAAGTATGATTTTGCATTATTTGGCCTTGGTGCATTTGAGAAATTTTAATCCCATAAATTGCTTTAATTACATTAATTGATATTTATTAACTCCGGTTTTTTATCTTTGTCAAAATAGTATACTACTATATGCAGTTTAAATATCCGGAACTTTTATACGCACTTTTTCTTCTACTTGTTCCTATTTTAATTCATTTATTTCAACTCAGACGTTTTCAAAAAGTGGCTTTTTCCAATGTCTCCTTTCTAAAGAAAGTGAAGATGCAAACACGCAAAAGCTCACAAATAAAGAAATGGCTTATTCTTTTTTTACGATTGCTAGCTCTTGCTTTTATTATCATTGCATTTGCAGAACCTTTTAAAGCTTCTAAAACAGCCTTAAACAGCACCAAAGAGACCACTATTTACATAGATAACTCTTTTAGTATGCAGGCTAGTAATGCAAAGGGACCTATATTAAACAGTGCGCTTCAAGAGCTTGTAGCTCAAATTCAGCCACAGGCTACCATAAACTGGTTTACCAACACCACCTCCAAAAAAGACGTTGGTGTACAAAAACTTAAAGAAGATTTTTCTAAAATAAAATATAGTCAAAAACAGCTAAGCCCCAAACAGGTATTACTAAAAGCAGATGCCCTTTTTAGTAAAGATGCAACTTCAGACAAAAGGCTCATATATATATCAGATTTCCAAGAAAATGGAACTTTCCCAAAGGTGGGCAATCGTTTTCAAATAGACGCAGTACAACTCAAAGGGTTAGAAAAACAAAACATTGCTATAGATTCTGCCTATGTGGTGTCTGATTATACAGGGAACACTCAATTAAAAGTTGCCGTGTCTGCAAAAGAGATATCTGAAACTGCAGTGTCAGTTTCTTTATTTAATCAAGATATACTTACTTCAAAAATTGCGATAAAATTTAACAAAAACAGACAACAAAACATCAGTTTTGATATAGATGCTACATCTGGGTTTAAGGGCAGTATAACACTAACAGACAATGGTCTTAGCTATGACAATAGTCTTTATTTCAGTATAAACACACCCAAAAAATTAAAGGTTCTTAGCATTGGCAAGGCCAATATGGATTTTCTAGAACGCATGTATACTACTAAAGAATTTATATTAATGGCTCAAGATGCTACAACACTCAACTATGATATTCTTGCACAACAAAATTGTATCGTTCTAAATGAATTAAAATTCATTGACTCCACTCTTAGCAATGTGCTTAAAGAATTTTCTCAAAACGGAGGGAGCGTTATTATTATACCTGGAGTTGCTATTGATATTTCAAGTTATAACAATCTGTTAAACAAATTAAATTTAGGATCCTTTCAAAGACAGCTTTTCCAGCAAAAGAAAATTAGCAATATTGCTTTCCAACACCCTCTCTACAGCGATGTTTTTGAGAAAAGTATAGAAAACTTTCAATTTCCAACCGTAAATAGTTTGTATACAATTACTTCAGAGGCATCTAATTTACTAAGTTTTGAAGATGAAAAACCCTTTTTATTAGGTTTTAATAACAGCTATGTAGCTACTGCCGCTTTTAGTAAACAAAACAGTAATTTTACTAATTCTGCGCTTATTGTACCTACCCTTTACAATATAGCTAAGCAGAGTTTAAAACCCCCAAAGTTATACTACAACGTAGGATCTGCTGTGTCTTTTGGAGTGAACGTTAAGTTAACTGCAGATGAAATTTTAACCATTAAGGATAGTGTTGTTAACTTTATTCCACTTCAAAAAATAAAAACCAATAAAGTTATCATTACCACCAATACCTATCCACAAAGTGCTGGAACATTCTCTATAAATAAGGCAGACACTTTTATAGAGAGTGTGAGTTATAATTATAAAAGAGATGAGTCTAGTCTTACCTTCAGCGATGTGAAAAACTGGGCTGGAGTAACACCGCATCAAAATATTACTAATTTGTTTAATGCAATTTTAAAAGAAAATACAATTACAGATTTTTGGAAATGGTTTGCACTATTGGCGCTGCTATTTCTCATTGCTGAAATGTTAGTTTTAAAATTTTTTAAAAATTAAAACCCCATAGCATAGGTGCTATAGGAAGTAACTTGTAAATTTGAGTATTATGAGCATATTACTAAAATCAGCTACCATTATAGATGATCAAAGCAAACACCACTTAAAAAAGTGTGATATACTTATTGAAAAAGGAGTCATATCAAAAATTGCTTCTACCATTGCTGCACAGAAAAACACGCAGGTAATAGATCTGCATAATTTACATGTCTCCAGAGGTTGGTTTGACAGCGGAGTATGTTTTGGAGAGCCTGGTTTTGAAGAACGAGAAAATATTGAAAACGGTCTAAAAACAGCTGCTTTATCTGGCTTTACCTCGCTTGCTTTAAATACAAACACGCATCCCGCACCTGATAATAAAGGTGCTATTAGTTTTTTAAAAACAATCGCACAAAACCATGGTGTGAGTCTTTTACCAAATGGATGTCTTTCCAAACAAGCTGATGGTGATGAACTTGCAGAACTTTTTGATATGCAAAAAGAAGGAGCGTTGAGTTTTTATGACTACAAAAAACCAATTGCAAATCCGAATTTACTGAAAATAGCCCTACAGTATACACAAAGCTTTAATGGTCTGGTACAATCTTATCCTTATGAAGTCGCTATTGCACCCAAAGGTATGGTAAACGAGCATCTAAGCGCTACCCTTTTGGGTCTTAAGGGGACACCCTCTCTTGCAGAATCGCTCCAAGTTAGTAGAGACCTCTACATTTTAGAGTATACAGGTGGTAGGCTTCATATCCCAACAATATCTACCAAAGAAAGTGTTGGGCTCATTAAACAAGCCAAGAAAAAGGGACTGCAAGTTACCTGTAGTGTATCTATTAACAACCTTACACTAACAGACACAGTACTTGAAAGTTTTGATACTAACTACAAACTAATGCCTCCATTAAGAACATCACAAGATATAAAGGCCTTAAAACAAGGCCTTAAAGAAGGTACCATAGATATGGTAACTAGTGATCATAACCCCATAGACATTGAGCATAAAAAAATAGAGTTTGATCATGCCAAGTATGGCAGTATTGGTCTTGAAAGTTGTTTTGGAGCATTGCAAAAAGCTACAGATTTACAAACAACAATAAAAGCATTAACCCAGCAGTCTGTGTTTGATATTTCACAAAGTAGTATCAACCAAGGAGAAAAAGCCTCAATCACACTTTTTGACCCATCTGTAAAATGGGTATTTGAAAATGTGCATATTATCTCTACATCAAAAAATGCAGCTCTATTATCGCAACCATTGTTAGGAAAAGCCTATGGAATAATAAATAACAACAAAGTAGTACTACATGAATAATACAAGCACTCCTGAGGGTAAAAATTTAGCGATAGTAGCATATATTACTTTTATAGGCATGTTTATAGCCTACTCCATTAACAGAGATAAAAAACAAGCCTTTGTAACAGCTCATATTAAAAACATGTGTGGTCTTGTATTTGGTCTTCTAATTGCCCAAACCACCCAAGAATACATAAACTCGCAACTGGGTGATATATTATGGTGGACTGTGTTTTCTTTATGGGTGTACTCATTAATAGCTGTACTTCAAAACAAGCTGCCAAATATTCCGTACCTAAGTGAAAAGTTTCAACAATGGTTTACTTTTTTAGATTAGTGAAGCTAACAATTGTAAACTAGTACACTTTTAAAACAAACCTCTCCCCTATACTTGCTGTAAAGGCTTGTAAAAATTATTTTTAAGCTATGAAAAAACAACAGTTACCTTTAGAGTATAACTATCAAGGCCCAGAAATTGATACAGATAAAGCTCCTGTAATTATTTTACTCCACGGATATGGAAGTGATCATAATGATTTGTTTTCTTTCGCTCCTTATTTACCAAAAACTCACCACATTATAGCTTTAAAAGCACCTTTAGCCATGCCTGGGCAAGGAAATGCATGGTATTCTATTTATTTTGAGGCGGGTGATTCAAAATTTAATGATATACCGCAAGCCCTAGCCGCTAGAGATCAAGTTGTACAATGCATAGATGTCATTATAGATACCTTTAATGCAGATCCAAAAAATGTTACATTAATAGGGTTTAGTCAAGGAACCATATTAAGTTTTGCAGTTGCGCTTAGCTATCCAGAAAAAGTAAAAAATATTGTTGGCCTCAGCGGGTATATTAGCCAAGACATGCTTACACCAGGGTATGAGAAAAACGATTTTAGCCATCTCAATGTATATACCTCTCACGGAAGTTTAGACCAGGTAATTCCTGTATCATGGGCACAAAAAACTCCTGGATTTTTAAAAGAATTAAATATAGAATGTTCCTACAGTGAGTTTGCTGTGGGCCATGGGGTAGCTCCAGATAATTTTCATGAATTTAAAACATGGTTAGACAAGCAATAGCTACTTCTATTTATAATTCAATAATCTTTACTTTAAAGAATACAAAAAAGAGCTAAGAGGAACAAGTTCTATAGAATTATCTTGATTAAAGAAATATTCAATAATAAGTTCTCCCCAATTGTCTCCATCAGAGAAATCTGCTTGGATCCACCTGCTGTTTAACAATTTAATTTTATTGATTTTAAAATTACCATTTACAGAAGCCATCGGTATTATTGGGTTGCCTCCTGCTGCTCCATTTTTATCATATATTTGATCATAAATAATAGCCTGAATATCTGTAGCTTCCAATCCAAGACGTTCAATATACTCTAGAGCATTCTCATTGCCTTGAAGACTAAAATAAGTTGCATCAGCAAGGGTATCTGATAGACCCGAGATTGAATCTTGTGCTTTCTCAAGCTTTAAAGAAAGGTTCTCAATAGTGGTGTCCTGTGCTTCCCATATCGTTTTTTCGTTTGCATATTGAAACACTATAAACAATACAGCAAAAAAGAACAGATACATAAAAATACTTTTTCTCATAATTTTATAATTCAATGGTTAACCCATCATAGGCTAAAAATACATTTTTTGGTAGTGATGCCTGTACCGTTTTATGAAATCCTAAGTGATGGCTAATATGTGTTAAATAAGCTCGTTTTGGTTTTACTTTGTCAATAAAGGCAAGAGCCTCCTCTAGATTTAGGTGAGAGGGGTGTGGCTCTTTCCTAAGAGCATTGATAACTAAAATCTCAGTGCCTTTAATTTTCTCAAACTCATCAGTTGCCATGGTTTTTACATCTGTTAAATAGGTAAATCCTTTAAATGAATAGCCAAGTACAGGAAGGGTATTGTGTAAGGCCTCTACGGGAGTTACAAGAGTATTGTGCAATAAAAAAGGTTCGCTTTTTGATACTGGGTGTTGGGAAATTGTAGGTGCGCCAGGATATTTATTATGGGTCTCAAAAATATAAGCAAAACGTTTTTTAAGGGCCGTAAAAACTTCCTTTGCTGCATAAAAATGAATCGCACCTTGCCTGAAATAAAAAGGCCTTATATCATCCAGACCAGCTGTATGATCACTGTGCTCATGAGTAATTAAAATTGCATCCAAAGCATCTACGTTGTTCTTTAGCATTTGTTGTCTAAAATCTGGGCCGCAATCTATCACATAGGTTTTGTCATCAATTTCTATTAGTACAGAAACTCGCAATCTTTTGTCTTTTGAGTCACTACTTAAACACACAGGATGTTTACTGCCAATTACAGGAATACCTTGAGAGGTGCCAGTGCCCAAAAAAGTGACTTTAAAGTGAGATTTCATGAGCACAAAAATACTAGTATTTTTTTTGTTTGGCTATGGTAATCGCTACCTTTGTTGTGCAACAAATAACCACGGTTATGCCAAAAACAATAAAAGGAGATAAAGAATTTGAGGCGATTCCCTCCATAAAAAACAAAGCCTTACGTATCAATTTAAATGAAAATATTTACGGGACTTTTGCTGAAATAGGTGCAGGTCAAGAAACTGTACGTAATTTTTTTAGGGCTGGAGGTGCGTCTGGTACAATCGCCAAGACAATTTCTGCCTATGATAAAGATTTTAGTGATGCTATTTATGGGGTTGAAGAAGATGGAAGATACGTAACTGAAGATCGACTCAAAAAGATGCTCACTCATGAAATGAATTTGATTGAAGAGCGAATTTTACGTGAGAAACATCCAAACAAAATGTACTTTGCTTATGCAAATACGGTAGCTACTATAGATTTTGCAAAAAAGTACAAAGGGCATGGTTGGGTTGGTATACGATTTCAGACACAACCAGATGAGCCATATAGTGAAATTATATTGCACATTCGATTTCATGAATCTGAGGCACTACTTCAACAACGTACCCTAGGAATTTTAGGTGTAAACCTAATATACGGAGCCTACTACAAACATGATTCGCCAAAAAATCTACTACGGTATCTCTACGATCATATAGATAAAGATAAAATTGAGATTGATACCATCAATTTCTCAGGTCCAAAATTTGAAAAAGTTGATAACCGCTTGATGAGCTTACAGCTCATTAAAAATGAAATGACTGATGCGGTAATGTTTGGTCCAGATGGTAACAACGTACTTCCTGCAAGAATTTTATACAAGAAAAACATACTAGCCCTCAGGGGGAGTTTTAGGCCTGTAACAAAGGTAAATATTGACATGTTTGAAAAATCTCATGAAATGTTTATCAATGAATCAAAAGTAGATAAAAACAGAACGGTTACTATTTTTGAAATTACACTTTCAAACCTCCGCGCTGAGGGAGAAATTGATGAAGAAGATTTCATGGACCGCGCAAGGTTGTTATGTTCGTTGGGGCATACGGTTATGATTTCAAATTTCCAAGAATATTATAAACTAGTAGAATATTTCTCTAGATATACTAAAATGCGTCTTGGACTAGCCATGGGTGTCAATAACCTAATTGATATTTTTGATGAAAAATATTACCGCCAGCTCAGTGGTGGGATACTAGAGGCTTTTGGTAAATTGTTTTTCAAAGATTTAAAGGTATACCTCTACCCTATGAAAAATAAAAAAGGAGACTTCACAACTAGTGAAAATTTAAAGGTACATCCCCGTATGAAAGAGTTATACAAGTTTTTCAAATACAACGGTAAAGTAATAGATGTTGAAAATTACAACCCTAAAGTAATGGGTATTTTTTCTCGAGAAGTATTAGCAATGATAGAAAATAATACACCTGGATGGGAAGATATGCTGCCACTGGGAGTTGGTGAGATAATTAAAGAAAAAGAGTTATTTAGTTATAGTTCAAAAAAATAACCTATCCTATAATACACAAAAAACCTTGCAAATAGCTGTTTACTTCAATAGCTTTATTTACAAGGTTTTTTTTGAATTGTAATAATGCTAGCCTACAACATCACTCTCCAGAATTTGTAATGCATGGGTTTTAGTTTTTACTTTATCGATTACATGGGCCACAATACCATTATGAACTAAAAAGGTTTTACGATTAATACCATCGTACTCACGGCCCATAAACTTTTTAAGCCCCCAAACACCAAAGGCCTCAATAACATCTTTGTTGGTATCTGCAAGTAATGGAAACTGAAAACTAAATTTATTTCTAAAATTTGATTGTTTTTTTTCTGTATCGGCACTTACACCAATAATTTCATAACCCTTAGCCTGCAATTCGCTGTAGTGGTCTCTTAAATTACAGGCCTCTGCAGTACACCCTGGTGTACTAGCAGCAGGATAGAAAAATACAATAACTTTTTTGTCTTGATAATCTTGCATGGTGATTGTATTTCCGTCTTGATCAGTTACAGAAAAATTTGGAACCTTGTCTCCTACTTTAAGTGTATTCATTTTGTAAATTTGTTTGAAATATTAATAAAACTGGGTTATTATAACAAAAACCCCTCAGGCAAATGACACTCAATGTGGTAGGCCTAATGTGTAAATTTAAACCAAATGACTAAACAAGAAAAGGTAGATTTTGTTATAAATACGTTAAAAGAGTTATATCCACAAATACCAATACCACTAGATCATAAGGATCCTTACACCCTTTTAATTGCGGTTCTACTCTCTGCTCAAAGCACAGATGTAAGAGTTAATAAAATTACACCCTTGCTATTTAAACAAGCAGACAACCCTTATGATATGATTAAACTCACTGTTGATCAAATAAGAGAAATTATAAGGCCTGTGGGGCTTTCTCCCACCAAGGCAAAAGGAATACACGGCTTATCACATATATTAATAGACAAACATCAAGGAAAAGTCCCTAATGATTTACAGGCCCTTGAACAACTCCCTGCAGTGGGTCATAAAACAGCAAGTGTTGTGATATCTCAGGCTTTTGGAGTGCCCGCTTTTCCTGTAGATACACATATTCATAGGCTTTTATACAGATGGGGTTTCACAAATGGTAACAATGTAACACAAACAGAAAAAGATGCAAAAAGACTTTTCCCTGAAGCGGTGTGGAATGATCTACATCTTCAAATTATCTGGTATGGGCGCCAATATTGCCAAGCCAGGGGTTGGGACCTAGAAAAGGATATAATTACCAAAAAAATTGGTAGAAAAACAGTGCTCAAAGCCTATTACAATAAGTTGAAAAAGAAGAAATAAAAAAGCCCCGAAAACTCGGGGCTTTTTAAGACTAATTCAAAAGTGTTTCGAACGTTATATTTTTAAAATTAATAACTCGTAAAGCTTTAGAATAATTTAGTAAAAAGGTGATTGTTTGATCTTTTGGAACCATGTTTTTGTTCACCTGTTCTGAGGGTGAAGGTCTTGAGTACATTTGTTGCATACGGTATGTGATTTAGAAGTTAATCTTAATCAATAACGATGCAACAAATTAAATATTGTGCTAGTCAGTTAATACAATATTATGTTTGTCAATTACTTTACGCAAATTGATAAGTGCATAGCGCATTCTACCTAGCGCTGTATTGATACTAACACCAGTTTGCAAACTTATTTCTTTAAAACTCATGCCCTTATAAATACGCATTAGTAACACTTGCTTTTGATCTTCAGGAAGCTCCTCCACAAGGCGTCTCACATCTGAGGCGACCTGTCCTTTTATAATTGTGTTTTCAGCGTTCAATGAATTATCAGAAAGTACTGAGAAAATATCAAAATCGGTATTGTTCTCAAACTTAGGCATACGGTTATTCTTTCTAAAATGGTCTATCACCAAATTATGTGAAATACGCATTACCCAGGGTAAGAATTTACCTTCCTCGTTATACTTCCCTCTCTTAAGAGAATTAATGACTTTGATGAAAGTGTCTTGAAAAACATCTTCGGCTATATCTCTATCAAAGACTTTTGAGTAGATAAAACTATAAATACGTTGTTTGTGTCTTGTAATAAGGATAGAGAGTGCAGACTCATCTCCTTGTAGGTAGGCGGATACTAAAACCGCATCTGTAGATTTGCTTTTGTTCATATCAGTACTTTTTAAAGTGAACAACTATAAAAATAGGGTCAAATAGCTGTTGTAATAAAATTAAAAAAAGTAAAAATATGCTATAGGCAGTGGTTTAAGTGTACGTT
>CATEMS010000228.1 GCA_949507465.1 Flavobacteriaceae bacterium | reverse complement strand
CCACAATTTCTGGTGTTTGAAAGGGTAGCACGATCATTAAATTCAAAATTGTAGCTGCAGTTGGTTTTTGATGCTACATATTTAGGGGCTGGGTAGTCAAGACGTAATTTTGCGTTTGGCTTGACCACCACATCATCTTCACAGGCTAGAAAAAGCAAACAACAAACAAAGAAGATACTGTTTTTCATAAATCTTTAGGGAGTATGGATAGTTTTATTTGTTTGATGCGTTTATTTTCAAAGGCTTCAATAGTAAATACATAATTGAGATAGGTGAACACCTCGTTTTTTTTTGGAAAACCCTTAGATATTTCTAATAAAAATCCTGCTAAGGTCTCTGCTTCTCCTTTTTGGTCCTCAAAAATATTAAAATCTTCTAAACCAATTACCTTGTAGAAATCTTTTAAAGGTGTTTTACCTTCAAAGACATAATTATGTTCATCCAGTTTAGAGAAAATTAAATCTTGGTCATCAAACTCATCGCTTATCTCTCCTACAATTTCTTCGATAATATCTTCTAGAGAAATAAGACCACTTGTACCCCCATACTCATCAACAACGATGGCCAAGTGCATTTTCATTTTCTTAAATTCATTCAGTAAATCGTCTAGTTTTTTGTTTTCTGGCACGAAATATGGCGCTCTTACAAGTGATTTCCAATCCACGGTTTTGGCATCAATATGAGGTATCAAGTCCTTTACATATAAAATACCGGTTATGGTATCAATATTGTCTTTGTATACCGGAATGCGCGAAAACCCATTTTCTATCAATAAAGGCAGAATTTGATCATAGGATAATTCTTCACTCAAGGCAAAAATATCCATTCTGTTTTTCATGACCTGTTTTGTGTCTGTTGTACCAAAAGTGACAATCCCTTGGAGTATCTTTTGCTCTTGGGTAGTTGTCTCTTTTTGATCTGTAAGTTCTAGAGCCTGTGATAATTGGTCTACAGAAATATTTGCCCTTTGTTTTCCAAATCGCTCTTGTATAAAAACCGTAATAGCTTGCATAGGAATGCTCAATGGGGTGCATAACACATCTAATATTTTTAAAGGTAATGCCATAAATTTTGCAAAACTAAGGTTGTTTCTACTAGCATAAACCTTGGGTAAAATTTCACCAAAAAGTAAAATTAAAAAGGTAACCACACCTACCTCAATAACAAATCGAATATTCACGCCAAAATACACCTGATTTAAACCTACAAACCATACCTGCCCCAGACTATCAAAGAGGAGTACAATAGCAATATTTATAAAATTGTTGGCTACAAGAATCGTTGCCAATAACTTCTTAGGCTTTTCTAATAAAAAAGAAACTATTTTTGTTTTTCTTGAGGCTTTGTTATCTGCCTCTACTTCGAGGTCTGAGGGAGTCAACGAAAAAAATGCTACTTCTGCACCAGAGATAAGTGCAGAGAATAAAAGCAGTAGTAAACCCAGGGTAATACGAGCAACAAAAGTACTATCTACAAGGGCTAAAAATAATAAACTGGGAGGTTCTATATCCAAAATGGGTGGGTTGATTACTACTTAAAAGGGCAAATCGTCCTCTTGTGTTTGGGGAGCTTGTGCAGGCGTTGTTTGTGGAGTTGGATCCTTTTGAGAGCTCGCGGCTTGTTGTGGCGCACCCGCCTCTGCTTTTGGCGTTAAAAAAGTAAACTCTGTACACTGGATCTCTGTTGAATAGCGATCTAACCCTTTTTCATCTTGCCATTTACGAGTTTTTAAACGTCCTTCAATGTAGACCTTATCTCCTTTTTTGAGATACTTTTCACAAATCTCTGCCGCCTTGTTACGAACCACAATATTGTGCCACTCTGTATTGTTTACGCGCTCGCCGGTAGAGCGGTTGGTATAGCTTTCATTGGTAGCTAAAGGAAAACGGCCAATACTATTTCCTCCTTCAAAATAATGCATTTTAACCTCATCTCCTGTATGTCCTATCAACATTACTTTATTTAGGGTTCCACTCATAATATTATAAATTTTTAGTATTCAAAGGTAGTTTTTGAAAACTAAATATAAGTAAAAAAACCATTTATTTAAAACCCTCAAAATCTGAAATAAAGTTACTTATCAACACCGGTACTGGGTAGATATCAATCTCAACAACAGGAACTCCACTGGGTAATTTGTGTGCGTTATGAGCAATCCAAAACCGCGTATAAAGGTGTTGATGAGAAAGCTTATGGACCACCGGCTTTTCATTGTAAAGGGAAAGGGTATCTGTTTGATACAGTGCTGAAATATGATCAAATTGAGCTTCTTTACTAAGAGCCGTCTCATCCACCTGTTGTTTGGTCTCCACCAATGGAAACTCATATAATTGTTGCCAAATACCCTTCTCAGTTCGTTGTTGCAATACCGTTTTTAGGTCTTTTGAAAGTATGACGATGTAATTAAAATATCGTTTTTTAAGTTTTACTTTTTTTAGCTTTACAGGAAGCTTTGCT
>CATEMS010000227.1 GCA_949507465.1 Flavobacteriaceae bacterium | reverse complement strand
GAGACCAAAGTCTCTCCAGGTATGCTTAGTGACCTGTATACGAAAACTCCCAGTAATACAAAGTTTAATATGATATTTAAACGATTCAACACAAATTGTGTTTGTCGTTTTTTAAAAGTTAAAACTGCAATAATGGCAAGAGCAATGCAAGTGAATAGTAATCCAAAAACCAAAGGTTCTTGATTGCTAATGAGCACAACTTTATCTTTAGTGGTTAGTATTGGAAACCAAATATACAAGCCAGCTAGTGTAAAGCCGGTGATAATTAGATATAGGGTTTGGATTCGTTGTAACATAAAGAAAAAAGTGCTTTTTTACAGTTCAAAAATAAGGTTTCTTTTTAAAAATAGTTGGTAAGAGTTTAAATTATTGTTGTATTATTGCAAATATAATTTGTAACCAATTCTATCTAGGTTACTTATCTCCAAAAAAAAATCAAACACAAATCTTTTTCTAAAGATTTTCCTCATTTTAACCAAAATTATCATTCTACATGTTAGAAATTTCAGAATTAAAAGCTAAAAAATTACCTGAATTACAGGAATTAGCAAACACATTAAAAGTACCAAAATACCGTACCTTAAAAAAATTAGACCTTGTATACCAAATACTTGATTACCAAGCTGCAAATCCAAATGCTGTAAAAGATATAGTAAAGGAGATTCCCAAAGAAACCCCTGCTAGCTCTAACACTGGGTCAAAAACTCAACATACAACAGAAGGTAAAGCAACGGATAAACAAACACCAAGGCATAAACCTAATCCTAGAGAAAACAAGGAAGCTCAAAAAGAACAAAATCATACCCAAAAAGGTGAGCAATCCTCTCAAGGGAAACACGAAAAACGATCAAACGAGAAAAAGCCCCAACATAAAAATAAAAATACAGACAATCGTCAACAAAATGACAATCGTCAAAAAGGTGGGAACGACACTAAAAGACAACAAAGAGACAACAAGCAAAAACAAGACCATCGCAACAACGGTAACAAAGACAGCAGAAACAGATACAAAGAACCAGATTTTGAGTTTGACGGTATTATAGAAAGCGAAGGAGTCCTGGATATCATGCAAGATGGATATGGTTTTCTGCGCTCCAGTGATTACAATTATTTGTCATCTCCTGATGATATTTATGTGTCACAGTCACAAATAAGACTCTTTGGTTTAAAAAGTGGTGACACGGTACTAGGTGTGGTACGTCCTCCAAAAGAAGGAGAAAAGTATTTCCCTCTTATCAAAGTAATAAAAATAAATGGACAAAATCCTAATGTAGTTCGTGATAGGATTGCTTTTGAACATTTAACCCCTTTATTCCCGAAAGAAAAATTTAACATCTCTGACAAACAACCCAAACTATCTACCCGAATTATTGATTTGTTCTCTCCTATTGGTAAAGGACAACGTGGTATGATCGTAGCACAGCCAAAAACAGGAAAAACAATGTTACTCAAAGACATTGCCAATGGTATTGCTGCCAATCACCCCGAGGTGTATCAAATGATACTGCTTATAGATGAACGTCCAGAAGAGGTTACAGATATGCAACGTAATGTTCAAGGAGAGGTAATTGCCTCTACCTTTGACAAAGAACCCTCTGAGCATGTTCGTATTGCTAATCTAGTGATAGATAAGGCAAAGCGTTTGGTAGAATGTGGCCATGATGTTGTCATTCTGTTAGATTCAATAACACGTTTGGCAAGAGCTTACAATACCGTGCAACCAGCAAGTGGAAAAATTTTATCTGGTGGTGTAGATGCTGCAGCACTTAATAAACCTAAGCGTTTCTTTGGAGCTGCTCGTAACATTGAAAATGGAGGTTCATTGAGTATTATTGCTACCGCCCTTACAGAAACAGGTTCAAAAATGGACGAGGTAATCTTTGAAGAATTTAAAGGTACAGGTAACATGGAATTACAATTGGATAGAAAGATATCAAATCGTAGAATATTCCCTGCTGTAGATCTTACTTCTTCTAGTACGCGTAGAGACGATTTACTGCTTGATGAGAATACCATACAGCGCATGTGGGTATTGCGAAAATACTTAGCAGATATGAACCCTGTTGAAGCTATGGAGTTTATTAACGATCGTATTAAAAACACCAGAAATAATGATGAGTTTTTAATATCGATGAATAGTTAAAATTCAACACATATCTCAAAGCTAAAAAAGACCATCAGTGCTCAAAAGCATTCATGGTCTTTTTTTATAGCCTTTACTTTGTATATGATGCCTTAAACTAAAAGCCCTTAAAGATAACAAATACCATATACCGCACTTTATTATAATGTGTTTAGCCTTCATTAGTTAATAGTATAGGCTAACTTAATGTAAAGGCCTTACAGAGCGTTATTTTGTTAGATAAGCAACAAGGGTATACCAGTGTATAATATGTGGTAAAAACCCACAAAAAGTAAGCAAAGGTATAAGACAAGTTTGCAAACTATTTAACATAAAAAAAGCCTCGCAAATTGCGAGGCTTTTTAAAAGTATGTTGTAAAGCTTATTGCTTGATTACTTTTTGTGTTAAAGAACCATTGTTAGTCTCAATGTTTAAGATGTAAACACCAGCAGCAAGATCAGCGATGTTCATAGAACCGTTCACTAAAGTAACTCCTGTGTTTTTTCCTAATACATCAAAAAGTACTGCACTTTTTAATTCTACATTAGAAGAAAAATCAACGTTGATTACATTTGTTGCAGGGTTAGGGTATACTGATGCACCTACTAGGTCGTTATCACCAAATCCTAAGTCTTCTTCTTCGTCAGTTAAAGTCCAAGCGAAAGATGGGAAATCTGCACCAATAAGAGCAGCAATACTAGTCCAATCTGTTGCACCAGCTCCAAATAAATCGTCAGAATCAATTAATAAAGACTCGTTAGCTGGAAAAACACCAGTTTCTGTTGTGAATGATCCAGTCCAGTTCCAACGTCCTTCAGCAGCAGAACCACCAACAACAGCAGGAGCAAATGCTACCCAGTAGTCACCAGCTGGTAATGTTACTTGAGCACCACCATTGGCAGCAGTAACGTTAATTGTAAAACCTGACTCAACATCATCAGCATCTAATACTAATTCTAAACCAGCACCTAGTTCTACACTTGTTAAGTTTACAAGAGCGTCAGTAGTTGTTGGATCTGCATCAGGGAATCCTCCACCATCATTGTAGATAAAGAAATCACCTCCAATTAATAAATCTCCAATTTCAATTGCAGTTGAGTAAAATCCTGGAAAAGTAAAGCTTCCTAAGATAGTATCTTCTTCAAGAGTAAAGAAATCAGAACAGTAAACACCTGCATCTTCATCACCATTTGTGGAAATTAGTCCATTTGTATTATCAGCAATTCTGTCGATTACTACATTTTGAGCAAATGAAGTAAATACTAGTGCAAACGCAGCTAGGGTTAAAGTAATTTTTTTCATAGTAAATTGTTTAAAGTTAAATAAAGTTTAATTTTGATTTACAAATATAGAAAAGCAATTTATATTAAACACATAATTTAAAGAAAAACACCAAAACATGTATTTTAACCATAAATCAATACAATACACCATAAAAACAGCACTAAATTGCTGTATTGTTTGTGTAATTTTCTTTTTTTCAAGTTGTACTACTCAAAAACAAAACAAGCCCTTAACCACACTTTTTGAAACATCAAAAGGAACTCAGACTCCAGAATATAAGGAAGTCATTTCTTTTTACAAAAATTTAGAACAAGCCTATCCCACTATCTCAATGACCCAAGAAGGACAAACAGATAGCGGCTATCCTTTACATGTTGTTTATTTTGAACCCTCAGGCAAAAGAATTACCTCCACCTCGCAGCTACAAGAGAGTACTAAAAACATTTTACTTATCAACAACGGCATACATCCTGGAGAAAGTGATGGTATAGATGCCTGCATGCTGCTACTTCGTGATTTAGCACAGGGTACCATACAAGCCCCAATTAATACGATCATTGCAGTTATTCCTGTTTATAATATTGGAGGAGCACTACAAAGAAATAGTACTTCTAGAACCAATCAAGAGGGGCCTAAAACTTATGGCTTCAGAGGAAATGCGCGTAATTATGATTTAAATAGAGATTTTATAAAAGCCGACACAAAAAATGCCAAAGCATTTACAAAACTATTTAGAACCCTAGACCCCGAGCTCTTTATTGACAACCATGTGAGCAATGGTGCCGATTACCAATACGCTCTCACCCATCTTTTTACTCAACACAATAAATTAGGAGGTGAAGCTGGTGTGTATCTTCATGAAACATTAATGCCAGGGTTGCAGGACTCTTTACAGGCAAAAAAGTGGGACATCACACCTTATGTAAACGTATTTAACAAACAGCCAGAGAAAGGATTTACACAGTTTATGGACTCTCCAAGATATTCTACGGGATACACTACACTATACAACACCCTAGGAATGATGGTAGAAACACATATGCTAAAACCCTACAAGATACGGGTTGAGGGTACTTATGAATTAATGAAGAGCTTTATTGCCATCACAGACGCAGATGCCCATAAAATTAAAAGCATTCACCAAAGGGCAAAAACTAGATTTAAAAAAACAGACCCATACCCTATACACTGGGAGGTAGACAGCACCCAGAGAAAAACATTACAATTTAAAGGCTACCAAGGTAACATGATTCCTAGTCAGGTAACAGGCAAAATGAGACTTAAATTTGATCACAACAAACCTTTTGTAAAACCAACACCTTATTACAATACCTTTAAGGCTTCAAAAGAAATTACAATCCCAGCCTATTATGGAATTGCCAAGGGGTATTGGCGAGTTTTACAAAGGCTTGAGTTAAATAATATTGAAGTTTCAGAAATACAAAACGACACCACTTTTATTGCCCAGGTGTATCATATAAAAGACTTTAAAACAAGACAATCACCCTATGAGGGACATTACCTCCATTACAACACACAGGTAACTAGCAAACAAGAAAAAGTAACCTTGCAAAAGGGAGACTATCTTGTTAGCACTGCTCAAGAGGGTGTTCGCTATTTACTCGAAACACTAGAACCCGAGGCTGTAGATTCTTTTTTTAATTGGAATTTCTTTGACACCATACTGCAACAAAAAGAAGGATTTTCACCTTATGTATGGGAAGATAAAGCCAAGGAGCTCCTAGAGAACAACCCGCAACTTAAAATAGCATTTGAAGCTAAGAAAAAATCTGACCCACTTTTTGCCAGTAATTGGTACGCACAACTAGATTGGCTTCATAAACGCTCCCCTAATTACGAGAAAAACCATTTAAGATATCCTATCATTAGGGTGGGTGGTTAGATACTCTTTTGGGAATAATAGTTTGATATTTTCATAAGACTCTGTAAGAGCTTTTTGAGACTTTGCAAAGTTTTTCCACCGCACCTT
>CATEMS010000226.1 GCA_949507465.1 Flavobacteriaceae bacterium | reverse complement strand
TGGGAGACAGAGGCTGGAGAGAAGCGTTATGTAACAGAAGTTATTGTCAATGAACTTTTGATGTTAGGGGGCAAGTAAGTCAAAAATTGGTACCCATAGAAAATCCAAAGCAGCCCGCTTTGGATTTTTTTTGCAATACAATTAAATTGTTTGAATGCATATGCCTGTTAGTAACAGTTCTAAAACTCAAGAGATTAATTCAATACATGAGGACTTTTATTTTAATGAGAGTGAAAAATAACTGGGGATAAAAAAAGCCATTATAAACTATAATGGCTTTCATCCTTTTTCATAGCAATCATATTAATGTATTGTCTAATTGCACTTAAAAGTAGTTACAAATACCCACTTACAACCCCATTATGAGAAAAATATGAAGTTGTTTGGGCGCTATTATGCTGCTAATTTTGATTGTTTAGTTTATTTTTGATACTATAATGACGAAATTTCTTTCCTTTATTTTACTTCTTTTTTGTGCTACTTTTCAGGCTCAAAATGATCAGATTCAAACCCAAGAAATCACGGTTGAGGATATTAAAGCTCAACTTGAAAATAAAACCCTGTCAAGCAAAACCCGTATTGATAACCTATTGATTCTGGGTTTTGATTACATAACAAAATCTAAAGATAGTGCTTACTACTACCTTGAAAATGCCCTGTCGCTTAGTAAGGTTGAAAATGATAGTTTTAATATCATTAGAGCCTACAATAGGTTTTCTGAACTAGAAAAATATTTTGAAGACGATAGTAAAACACTCAAATACGCAGACAGCGCCCTGCAATATGCAAGTGTAACAAATCAAAAACACTTTCCGGGGATTGCCTATAGTTACAGAAACAAAGGGCTTGCCTACAACTATCTAGAACGTTTTGACTTGTCTTTAGAGAGCTTTTTAAGCGCCAACAGGTTTTTATTAAAAGACACCCAAGATGATGAGACAAAAACGTATTTGGCAGAAAATTATACAGACCTGGCCTCTATATACGCTTCTATAGATAATAATGAAACAGCACTAGAGTGTATTAAAAAGGCCCTTGCCATTTCAATACCCATCAATGCCTACTGGGAGATTGGAGATTCTTATGAGTTTATGTTTGCTCATTATTTTCAAGAAAAACAATACCCACTTGCTCAAAAATACATAGATAGTGCACAAACCATGTATGCTAAAGTTAACAACCTCCAAGGAATTCAATTTTTAGATAAATACAGGGCAGAAATTTACCTAAAACAAGACAAACCAGATTTGGCAATCCCAATTTATGACGCTCTTTTACAACTTGATAAAAAGGATAGCATTGCATATATATTGACAGAGGGATATACCTTTTTAAGTAAAGCATACACCAAGAAAAATAAGTTTGAGCTAGCTGCTAGATATTTAGATAGTGCACGAATACAGGCCTCTATTTCTGAGAATCTTTCTCACCTAATTTCTATTGCAAGCCAGCAGGCAAAAATCTACAAAAACAAACGGCAACTCGGTCGTGGAATCGTGGAGCTACAAAAAATATTAGCTAATGAAAATATTGAGTTTTTTCAGGAATCAAAAAAAGATTTGTACAAACAACTCTCTGATCTTCACACATTAAACAAGGACTCAAAAAATGCGCTATTATCCTTAAACGAGTACCACAGGATAAAGGATAGTTTACGTGCAATATTGCAAAAAAATAAATTCAATGTAATCCAATCTGAGTTTAATTACAATGAATTGTCTGCAAAGTTGGATGCAAGAGAAGCACAATTACAGGTCTCAAAAGCAGAGCAACAAAGAGCAAGAGATAATACCTATTTTACCGTTGTTGTTTTGGGTTTAATTGTGATCTTTTTTATTATTTCTTTTTACCGACAAAAAAAATTAAATCCCATCAAAAGAGAAAACTTAATAGCCAAACAAGAAGTACTCTCCATAAAACAAGAGGCCCTTGATGCTCAAGTAAGCTTTAAAAACAAACAGATTACAGATTTTGCGATTCATATTTCAGAAAAAAATGAGTTGCTAGAAAAAATTAAGACCAAACTAAAAGAGGTTAAGGTTATTAATGATACACACAAGACTGTGGTAAAAGACACCATACATTTTATCAATAATGATATTGATCAAAATAAAGAGAAAATACAATTATACCAGCAGGTGAAGCAGACCAATGATTCTTTCAGAGCCAAAATCGATCAATTGTATAGTAATTTAAACGAAAAAGAGAAAAAGGTTGCTACCATGTTACGTTTAGGACAACCCTCAAAACAAATTGCATTACAGCTAGGAATTAGTGCTGCCTCTGTAGATAATTATAGGTATAATCTAAGAAAGAAGATGGAAGTTCCTAAAGGCCACTCTCTCAAAGACTTTATCAAAAAGATTTAAAATAGTTTATTGAAAAAAGTTTCTTGGGCTGCCTTGAAGGTATTTTTGTGCGCCTCCAATATGATATCAATATCCTCAGAATAGCCCCCTCCCATACTTACTTGAACCGGAATATTTGCCCTATTACAACTTTCAAAAACAAAACGATCTCTTTGCATACACCCCTGAAGTGTGCACCCTAATTTACCCAACTTATCACTTGCCAAAATATCCACACCACTTAAATAAAAGATAAAATCAGGGCTTACTTTACGTAATAATTTGGGCAATGTATTTTCTAGTATTTCAAGAAATAAGGCATCTTGGGTATCGTTTTGCAGGCCAATATCCAAATCACTGGTTTCTTTTTTAAAGGGGTAATTTTTGGCCCCATGCATTGAAAAAGTGAACACATTTGAATCTTGTTTAAAAAGTGCTGCTGTGCCATTTCCTTGATGCACATCAAGATCAACAATAAGAATTTTACGGGCTTTTTTTGTTTCTAGTAAATAGCGCGCTGCTATTGCTTGGTCGTTTAAAAGACAGAAGGCTTCACCGTGGTTTTTAAAGGCATGATGTGTCCCTCCAGCGATATTCATTCCAACTCCATGTGTTAAAGCATATTCACTACCCTCAATGGTGCCCCCAATAATGTAATGAGATCTGTCTACTAATTCTTGTCTTAGAGGAAATCCTATTTTCCGAATTTCTTTTTTATCAAGAGATAAGTTTATCAGTCTGTTATAGTAATCCTTTCCATGCACTTTTAAAATAAGCTCGGGAGGGATTCTTTGAGGCTCAAAAAAATTTCCTGTAGTACAAATTCCCTGGTCAATCAATACTCTTGGTAGCAGTTCATATTTTATCATAGGAAACCGATGTCCCTGCGGAAGCGCATATCTATAGATGGGATGATTCGCAATTTTAAGCATCTCTATGCAATGCTATCTCCATTGTTTACACCAGCTGTGTCTGGATTTACAAATACTAGTGTTCCGTCTGGCTTTTGGGTCATTAATATCATGCCTTGGCTTTCCACTCCTCTTAGGCTTCTTGGCGCTAGGTTTACTAAAACCGTTACCTTCTTTCCTATAATTTCTTGGGGTGTGAAACTCTCTGCAATTCCAGAAACGATGGTGCGCACATCTAGACCTGTGTCTACTTTTAAAACGAGTAATTTTTTTGTTTTTGGCATTTTTTCTGCCTCGATGATAGTTCCTACACGCATGTCTAATTTTGTAAAATCATCGAAGGTGCACGTGTCTTTTTGCGGAGTTGTCTCTTTGTTAGCAATCTCATTTGCTGATTTACTAGCAGCTAGCTTATCCATTTGTTCTTGTATTTGTGTTGGCTCTATTTTACTAAAAAGAAGTTCGTTGTCATGGATGGTATGCCCGCCAGCCATAAGTTCTTGCTTTGCGCTTACATCTTTCCATTGCAAGCCACCTTGAGTTTCTCTGGAGCCAATGTTTAGTATAGATTTTAATTTTTTTGAAGTGTGAGGTAAAAAGGGTTCACTCAAAACAGCCAGAGCAGTAGCAATTTGAAGAGCAACATACATTACTGTTTTGGTACGCTGGGGGTCGGTTTTTATTGTTTTCCAAGGCTCTTGATCTGCCAGGTACTTATTACCCAAACGCGCAATATTCATCAATTCTTGTTGCGCCTCTCTAAAGCGGTAACGCTCTATAGAGCTTTCGATAACCGCTGGATATGCTTGTACTGTTTTTAATGCCTGTGCATCTGTTTGCGAGAGCGTTCCCTCACCAGGAGTAACCCCATCATAGTATTTGTGAGTGAGCACTGTTACGCGATTAATAAAGTTTCCGAAGATAGCCACAAGCTCGTTATTGTTTCTGGCTTGAAAATCTGCCCATGTAAAGTCATTGTCTTTTGTCTCTGGCGCGTTGGATGTCAATACATAACGCAGCACATCTTGCTGGCCTGGAAAATCTTCTAGATATTCATGGAGCCATACAGCCCAATTCTTTGAGGTTGAAATTTTATGCCCCTCAAGATTTAAAAACTCATTGGCAGGAACATTGTCAGGTAAGATGAAACTTCCTTCTGCTTTGAGCATGCTAGGAAAAATAATACAATGAAAAACAATGTTATCTTTTCCTATAAAATG
>CATEMS010000225.1 GCA_949507465.1 Flavobacteriaceae bacterium | reverse complement strand
TAGAAGCCTATCAATATTCTCTAGAGTCATTTCATGTAAAACAACATACCAATTGGTTAGATATACTTGAGGCTTTTGCGCTGAACAATAGCACGATCATGCCTGTGCTCTCTGAAAACTACACATATCTGGGCTATTATGAATTAAGTGATATCATGAATCTATTTAATGACACTCCTTTTTTGGGGGAGTCTGGAGGTATTATTGTTGTAGAGAAGAGTACCTTAGATTATTCTTTTTCTGAAATTTGTCAAATTGTAGAGAGTAACGATGCAAAGATTTTAGGAGTGTTTGTGTCAAAAATGGAGAATGAGACGACTCAAATAACGATCAAAGTTGGGCATACAGGCATCAATGCCATAGTCCAAACTTTTAGAAGATACAACTATAACATAGTGTCTAACCATCAAGAAGATCGATTTATTGAGGACCTGAAAAAAAGATCCAAATACCTGGAGAAATACCTTAAGATGTAGTTATGAAAATAGGAATCTACGGTCAGTTTTATCACAAAAATTCTGAAACTCACATACAGGCAATTCTCAATGTTTTGCAAAGCAAAGAAGTTGAAATTGTGGTCGAGAAAAACTTTCTAGCACTTATGAGAGAGAACCAATCCTTTCATACAGACTTATCCAAACTAGCAAGTTTTACAAAACTAGATACAAGCTATGATTTGTTTTTTAGCATAGGAGGAGATGGTACCATTTTAAAGTCTATCACATTTGTGAGAGATCTTGACATTCCAATTGTTGGAATAAACACAGGAAGACTCGGTTTTTTAGCTACCATACAAAAACAAGATATCACCTCCAGTATTACAGAAATACTCGATGGTACTTATTACACCTCTGAGCGTTCTTTGTTGACCATAGAAACCGACCCTATAAACAAGCAAATTTCACCTCTGAACTTTGCCCTCAATGAGGTAGCTGTTAATAGAAAAAACACCACCTCAATGATAAAAGTTGAAACCACCATCAACGCAGAACACCTCACCTCGTATTGGTCTGACGGGTTAATTATATCTACCCCAACAGGATCTACGGGATATTCATTGAGTTGCGGGGGTCCTGTAATCGAGCCCAGTAACGAAAGTTTCATACTTACCCCCATCGCACCCCACAATCTAAACGTTAGGCCTCTGGTGGTTCCAGACAATAGTGTGGTTACCCTAACTGTTTCGGGAAGAGAGGATACCCACCTACTTTCTTTAGACTCTAGAATCTTAACCCTTAAAAACGAGACGGTGATTACCATAAAAAAAGCCCCCTTCACCATCAAGTTTGTGCAACCCATCGAAGAAAGTTTTATTAAAACACTTCGAAAAAAATTACTCTGGGGAGAAGACAAAAGAAATTAAGCAATAAAAAACACTAAAAATTGTTTATCAATCTAGACTATAGTTGTTATGGTGGGCTAGTGCCAAGTTTATTGTTATATTTGCGAACTTTTTAAGATTTATGAGGTATTTAACAGTTGGTTTTTTTATGGTTTTTTGCATGCAAATAGCAAGCTCACAAACATTCGAGCTGGGTGGTTTTGTTGGCGGTACAAACGTAATTACAGATGTAGGAAATACAAGCTACATAAACCCCAATTCGCTCGCCTTTGGAGGTGTTTTTAAGTGGAACAGAAGCCAAAGGCACTCTTTCCGTTTTTCTGCCATTATTGCAAACACACAAGCAGATGATGCAGATAGCAAAGAATCTAGAAGACAACAAAGAGGGTACTCGTTTGAAAACAACATCAAGGAGTTTTCTGCGGGCTTAGAATATACCTTTTGGGAATTTAATCTAAACACGGGAGCACCTGTTGCAGCTCCATATCTTTATACAGGCATTACCTATTTCCTTAATCAAGCAACTTTTGTTGATGGACAAGGGGGCACAACTCAATACAGTCAAATAGGCGCATTTGCAATCCCTATGGTACTTGGGTATAAAGCAACGCTAAGCACCAAATTAATTGGCGCATTGGAGATTGGAGCCAGATACACATTTACAGATAATATTGATGGCAGTAATCCATCTGGTGGTGATAACCAATTGCTAGATTTAAAATTTGGAAATCAAAATAATAATGATTGGTATGTTTTTACGGGCATTACTTTTTCATTTACTTTTGGTAGAGAACCCTGCTATTGTAATTTTTAAAAAAATGAGTCGTCTCTTGGAACAGATAAACAAAGATACCATCCCTCAGCATTTGGCTATCATCATGGATGGTAATGGCCGATGGGCAAAAGCCAAGGGTATGTTTAGGTCTAAGGGGCATGAAAATGGAACAAAAGCAGTTCGTGAAATTACAGAAGCTTGCGTAGAGATTAATGTTCCTTTTTTAACACTTTATGCTTTTTCCACTGAAAATTGGAATCGTCCAAAAATGGAGGTAGAATTATTGATGAAGCTATTGGTGTCATCCCTAAAAAAAGAAATTAAATTACTCAATAAGCATGATATAAAATTAAACGCCATTGGCAACCTTGATGCACTGCCTCCAAAAGCGCAAAAAGAACTAGCAGATGTTTTAGAAAAAACAAAAAATAACACAAAAATGACCTTGACACTTGCACTAAGTTATGGGTCTAGACAAGAAATTACAAAAACAATTCAAGAGATTAGTCTTAAAGTTAAAAAAGGATTAATTTCGCCTGAAAATATTGATGAAAAACTGATTAACAATCATCTATACACCAAGGACCTACCAGATGTAGATTTGTTAATTCGTACCAGTGGTGAACAACGTATAAGCAACTTTTTGCTGTGGCAACTGGCATATGCAGAATTATATTTTACAGATGTACTTTGGCCAGATTATACCAAAAAACATCTTTTTGAGGCAATTTTAAATTATCAAAACAGAGAACGAAGATTTGGAAAGACAAGTGAGCAATTATAAGTGGCGTTGTATAGTTAGTAGGTATAGGAGGATCTTTTGTTTTGTAGTCTTAGCAATGCTTTGGTCATCTTCAATACACGCTCAGCAAAAAGAGTTAGACGCTGGTATTAAATACGAAATAAATAACATCACAGTTGCCGGAGCACAGAGCTACAACGATCAAACCGTAATTGCCTTTACAGGACTTAAAAAAGGGGAGCGCATTTTCATTCCTGGTGAACGCCTGAGTGAGGTAACCAAAAAATTATGGGAACAGAATTTATTTAGCGATATCGCCATCTACGTCACAAAAATAGAAGGAGACCTTGCAGATCTTGAAATCTATATAGCAGAACTACCAAAGCTAGACGAAATTACAATTGTTGGAGATGGTATTCGTAAAGCCATGACCAAAGAAATCATAAAAGAAACAGAATTAAAATCTGGCATAAAAATTACCAAAAACCTTATTACTACTACCAAGAATTTTATCCGTGATAAGTTTATTGAAAAAGGATTCTACAATACAGATGTCATCATAACAACCCCTGCAAAATTAGATTCTACTGGTGTTGAAGTGGCAAAAGACATGAAGATTATTATCAACAGAAACAAACGCATTAAAATAACTCCTCTTGTCTTTGAGGGTAATGATAATCTAAAAGATGGAATGCTAAGGCGTTCCATGAAGAATACTAAAAAAAGAAATCCAATTCGTATCTGGAAAATGTCAAAGTTTACAGATACTGGTTATAAAGAGGATAAAGCCTCCATTATACAGACCTATAAAGAGAATGGATATAGAGATGCAAAAATATTAGATGATAGCGTTTATAGTGTAAATGACAGAAGTGTAGGTGTCAAATTAAAAATAGACGAGGGTAAAAAATATTATTTTGGAAACATCAGATTTCTAGGTAATAGCGTTTACACAAACAGTCAATTAAGCCAAACCCTAGGCATAAGAAAAGGAGATGTCTATAATGGAACTCTCATGGCAGAGCGAATTGAAGACAACACAGATCCAGAAGCCTTTGATCTTACAAACAAATACCAAAATAACGGGTATCTTTTCTCAACCATAAGTGCCGTGGAGGTTGCAGTAAGGCAAGATACTATTGATTATGAAATAAGAATTAGAGAAGGTAAGCAGGCTTATTTTGATCACATCACAGTGGTTGGAAATACCAAAACAAATGACCACGTAATCTACAGGGAATTACGCACAAGACCTGGACAAAAATACAGTAAAAAAAATGTCGTTAGAACCATCAGAGAGTTGAGTAACCTTGGCTTTTTTGATCCAGAACAAATTTCACCAAACTTTAAAAACGTGGATCCAAATAACGGAACACTAGACATGGAATATTCTGTAGTTGAAAAGGGAGCAAGCCAGATAGAACTTCAAGGTGGATATGGTGGTGGAGGTTTTGTTGGAACCCTTGGGCTTTCTTTTAATAACTTTTCACTTAGAAATATTTTTAATGCAGAGGCCTATAAACCACTTCCTATGGGTGATGGACAAAGGCTCTCATTAAGAGCACAAGCAAGTACAAACTATCAAACCTATAGCGCATCTATTACAGAGCCATGGTTAGGAGGAAAACGTCCTGTGCAATTTAGTGGTTCATTTTCTCATACGGTGCAATACCGTTTTAATTTTCAAACAAGAGAAGTAGACAGAGACCAACGCTTTTTAATTACAGGTGGATCCCTAGGACTCGCCAAGAGATTGACCTGGCCAGATGATAATTTCACATTCTCTAATGCCGTTAGTTTTCAGCACTATAATTTAAAAAATTACAACACAGGGCTGTTTACATTTGGAGATGGTTTTTCAAACAACCTAGCTTATACTGTTGGTCTTTCAAGAAGTAACGTAGGTAACAATCCAATTTATCCTAAATTTGGTGCAGAATTCAAACTCTCTGCCAAAGTAACCATTCCTTACTCTTTGTTTAATGGAGTAGATTACAGCCAACTTGCTCAAGAGCGAGAAGATTTAGTAGATTTTTTAATAGATAACCAAACAGATGTTGACACCCAAGAGCGTATTTCTGCCATAGATCAGGAGCGTTTTGATTGGCTAGAATATTATAAGATTAAATTTGAAGGTACTTGGTATAATAAAATCACTGGAGATTTGGTGCTTCGTTCTAAAACAGAATTTGGATTCTTAGGATCCTATAACAATGATAGAGGTGTGGTTCCCTTTGAAAGGTTTTTTGTTGGAGGTGATGGCCTTGGTGCTTTTAGTTTGGACGGGAGAGAAGTAGTACAACTTCGTGGGTATCCGAATCAATCTTTATCACCCCAAGATGGAAATAATATTTATAATAAATTTTCGTTAGAAATGAGATATCCAATCACTTTAAAGCAATTGGCATCAATATATGTGTTAACTTTCATAGAGGCAGGGAACTCATACGATGGCTTTAGAGAATATGATCCTTTTGATCTTAAGAGGTCTGCTGGCGCAGGATTACGTATCTTTATGCCAGCATTCGGATTATTAGGCATTGATTTTGCCTATGGATTTGATTCAACTATAACAGGAAATAGCCCTAATGGCTGGGAAACCCACTTTATAATAGGACAACAATTTTAATTTGGCACGATATTTTCTTAACATCAACCATTACTATGAATACTAAACAAATACTTTTAGTCTCGATTGCATGTTTGTGCATCTTATTTTCTGCAAACGCTCAAAGAGGTGTGCGTATTGGATACATTGACATGGAGTATATTCTTGAAAATGTACCTGAATATATAGAAGCATCTACTCAGTTGGATGGAAAAATACAACGCTGGAAAGCAGACATCGACAAAAAACAACAAGAGATTGACCTTTTGAAACTTACCCTTACAAACGAACGTGTTTTATTAACCAAAGAACTTATTGAGGAGAGAGAAGAAGAAATTAAAATCAAAGAAGATGAAATGATTGCCTACCAACAAAATCGTTTTGGTTCTGGTGGAGATTTGGTGATACAAAGACGGCAACTTGTACAACCCATACAAGACCAAGTATTTAATATTGTACAAGAGGTAGCAGAGGCAAAAAAATATGACTTTATTTTCGATAAATCTGCAGATGTAGTAATGCTATTTGCTGCCAAAAGAAATGACATTAGTGATGTTGTACTAAGAAGTATCAATAGAGTTGAGAAAAGAAAGCAAGCCAAAAGTAAAAGAGAACGAAAGGAAATTGAGGAAAGAGATGATCTATCCATGGAAGAAGATAAAGAAGTTACCCAGCGTGAGCAAGCAGCCAAAGCAAAACAAGATGCTCGCGAACAAATAATGAAGGATAGAAAAAGAGAAAGAGATTCTATCAGAGCTGCAAAAAAAATAGCTTATGATTTAAAGAGAGAAGAATTACTCAAAGCAAGACAAAGAACAAGGGATTCTATAAATGCAGTAAGAAGTGGTAAGCCATGGCCTCCTGTATCTTTAAAAAACCAAGAACAAGATGATACTAGTAAAATAGATGAAAAAGAAAGCAATCAAAGTGAGGATATAACCCAGCAAGAACGTGAGGTAAAAATAGACCCACGCGAGCAAATAATGAAGGATAGAAAAAGAGAAAAAGACTCTATCAGAGCTGCAAAAAAAATAGCTTATGATTTAAAGAGAGAAGAATTACTCAAAGCAAGACAAAGAACAAGGGATTCTATAAATGCAGTAAGAAGT
>CATEMS010000224.1 GCA_949507465.1 Flavobacteriaceae bacterium | reverse complement strand
TTCTATTTTATTTTTTTAATCAACATAAGTATATTTAAAAAAATGCAATCCAAAGCAAGCACTCCAGAGCAATACCTCAACGAATTACCACAAGAGAGAAAACAAGTAATGACAAAACTCAGAAATATTATTCTGAAAAACCTTCCAAAAGGGTTTGAAGAATGTATAAACTACGGTATGTTGGGTTATGTTGTACCTCACAGCATGTATCCAGAGGGATACCATGTAAACCCGAGCCTTCCATTACCCTTTATAAATTTGGCTTCTCAAAAAAACAATATCAGTTTATACCACTCCGGAATATACAGTGATCCAGAACTTATGCAGTGGTTTGTAAATGAGTACCCAAAACATGCAAGCAACAAATTAGACATGGGGAAGAGTTGCATCCGTTTTAAAAACATAGAAAAAATTCCTTTTGACTTGATTGCTCAATTATGCACTAAGATGACACCACAGCTGTGGATCGAGAAATACGAGCAAGTCATAAAAAAATAATGCCATCACCAAATCAATTGCAATACATACTAACTTCAAGGAAATTCAGGTATTAGACCTCTTTGGAGCCTCCTTTACCTACCAGACTTTTTCTTTACCAAGCGTTAAACCCTCTAATTTTGAAATTCCAAATCTTATGCTTGGTAGACAAGCTGAGGCTATTTTTGAAAGCATTATTAGCGCCTCTATGACCTACAAATTACTGGCTGCTAATATCCAAATACAAAGCCCCTCAAAAACCATAGGTGAATTAGACTATTTGCTACAAGACACAAAAACAAAATCCCAATTTCATGTAGAACTCTCATGTAAGTTCTATTTATTTGATCCAAGATGTCTTGGCAGCTTTGAGCAACAATGGATAGGACCAAACAAAAAAGATTCGTTACATAAAAAAATAACAAAACTGCAGGAAAAACAATTCCCACTTTTGTTTGACAAACACACCATACAACCACTTAAAAATATCGGTTTTAATCCTTCAAAAGCAAACCAACAATGTTATCTACTAGCCTCGCTGTATCTACCCATTGGCTTTGCAGTACAAAAGCTACCAAAAGCCTATCAAAAATGTGTGGTTGGATTTTGGGTGTATTACCATCAACTTGTCCTTGAAAGCCACTATAGTTATGCCCTTGTTGAAAAAAAACAGTGGTTACAACCCTCCAATACAATCACAAATTGGTGTAATGCCAATGAGATACGTAACAAAATTTTAATAGCACTAGAGAACAAAAAAGCACCACATGTATATAGAAAAAGTGGTGCTGTTATTGAAAAATTTTTTGTGGTTTGGTGGGATAAAAAATAGCTTGTTACCAAGCAATTTAGGAGATTTACTTTTTAATTTGAGTAAGGCTGTTTTTTACACCATAGGTGTCCATCAAATAGATGAGACTTGTCATGGTTGCAGCTCCCAATTCTAGCTCTCTTTTATTTACGGCATCAAAAGTATCGTTCTGAGCATGATGGTAATCAAAATAGCGCTGACTATCTGGACGTAAACCAGCCAACACAATCCCCTGTTTTTTTAAAGGACCAATATCTGCACCACTGCCCCCTTTTTCAAAATAATGAATTAAATAGGGCTTAAACAAAGGTTGCCAACTTTGTATCTGGGAAAAATTTTCAGCATCACAATCAAAAGAAAAACCTCTTGGGGTAAATCCTCCTGAATCACTCTCTAGGGCAAAGACATGATTCTCCCCTTTTAAATTTGCTTGAGTAGCATAGGCATTACCGCCACGCAAGCCGTTTTCCTCATTCATAAACAATACAACACGTAGAGAGTGCTTTGGTCTGTAGCCTGTCTTTTTCAATAACCGTAGCACATCCATAGATTGTACCACACCCGCGCCGTCATCATGAGAACCATCACCCAAATCCCAGGAGTCAAGATGCCCTCCTACAATCATATAGCTATCAGGGTAGGTACTGCCCGTGATTTCACCAATAACATTATAAGATTCTACATCTGGATATACTTTACAATTTTGTTTGAAATAAAAGTTAAGATCAGGAATTAACTTTAAGGTGTTGCTTAGCTTATTGGCGTCATTGGTACTAATGGCGCATGCAGCAATTCGTTTGGAGGCGGGTATATCGCCGTAACTCATGGCACCGGTGTGCGGAAAATCATCATTGCGTAAATTCATAGACCGAACCACGATACCTACAGCCCCATATTTTGCTGCTTCTTTGGCTCCAGAGTATCTTTGGTCTACACAGCCTCCATAGGCTTCAAAAGTATGAATTAAATCTGCCTGCATCGGGCGATTGAAAAAAACGATTTTTCCTTTAATGTTTTTACTACCTAAAGAATCTAAATCAGCTATAGAAGAAACCTCAATGACATTTGCTTTTATGCCTGCATTTGGAGTAGCTATAGAACCGCCAAGGGCACAAATATTCATCACACTTGTGATTCCAGGACCCGTTTCCATGTAGCTGTATTCTTTTAAACCACGAACCCATTTGGGCACCATTACAGGCTGTAACCAAACCTTGTCAAGACCTAATTTGTCAAGCTCTGCCTTGGTATATTCTACAGCTTTTTGAGCATTAATAGATCCAGAAAGACGTCCACCAATTTTATTTGACAAATGATCTAGCCAAGAGTAACTCTTGCCATCTAGTAGAGAGACTTTATAAATAGCCTCCAACATGGCAGCATCTTTTTGGGTATTGTTTTGTGCCTTTAGCCCTTGACTCATACAAATAAGCAGCAGTAGGATGGGTAACTTTTTCATAGTGTTTGTTGTGCTTTTAATAGATTAAAAATAGCCTTTTGTAACCTTATTTACTTGCAAATAAGGTAACATCTTTCTCTGTTACCTGATCGCTACCAAGTATAATAAGACGTTCAATAACATTGCGTAATTCTCTAATATTTCCGGTCCAGTCATACGCTTGTAGTAATTCAATTGCCTTTGGGCTAAATTCTTTTGGAGCAGTTCCATGCTCTGATGCTATCTTTTGGGCAAAATGGTATACAAGTAGTGGGATGTCTTCTCTTCTATTGTTTAAAGCGGGAACATCTATCAATATTACCGCCAAACGGTGGTATAAATCTTCTCTGAAATTTCCTTCTGAAATTTCTTTTTTCAAATCTTTATTGGTAGCTGCAATAACCCTTACATCTACCTTAAT
>CATEMS010000223.1 GCA_949507465.1 Flavobacteriaceae bacterium | reverse complement strand
ATGTTGCAGCAAAAAAAGATGTGAAATCTCTTAGTAAAGCATTTTGTGCAGCTTGTGATAATTCATTTAATACAAATCCAAAATCAGCTGCAGCACTAATTGGTGTAAAAATCCATCCAAGTGCCGAACCTAATACTAGGTAGGCGTATAAAATCCCTAAAAATCTAATAATAAAAGTGTAATTTCTTTTAACAGAAATAAGGGAGTAGAAAAAGTAGCCTCCTATAAAGCCAGCCACACAATGAAGTATCTTGCCTATAATGCTTCTGTTACCGCCTAGTAATTGTGTTTGAAACAAGAGTTCAACCATCAAGAACAATGCCATTCCAATGGCAGCAGCTCCAGCAACTGCAAATAGATACTTGCCACTATAAGAGCTGTATCTAGAAATTAACCCAGCAACAGAAAAAGCTATACCAAAACCAATAATAACTACAGCATATAAGGCAATTCCCAGTCTTTGAAAATCAAATAGAATGACTTCAATCCAAGTAACAAATCCTACAGGCATATCAGCAGATGCTAACCAAATTAGATTTGATATCGATGAGATAGGGGTGATCAACATTACTGTAAATAATGCTGCAGATAATACTGCAAATGGATACTTTGCTATTTTCATTATTTCGAAGGCAAGACTTTAATTAATTTACCTTTAGGTCCATCAGTAAGTAAATAAATTATTCCATCCGGGGAGGCTTGAATATTTCTTAGCCTTATATCAAGTTCAGAAAATAAACTCTCTTGGGTATTAATTTTGTTTTTAAAAGTAACTTTTTTTACATCTTTAGAAACCAATGCAGTTACTAAAAAGCTATTCTTTAATTCAGGATATATATTACCTTCATAATAAATCATGTCAGATGGAGCGATAGATGGCGTCCAATGAAGTAGTGGCTGTTCCATACCTTCTTTTTCTGAAAAAGGACTTATAATCGCCCCCGAATAATCTATTCCATATGTTATAGCAGGCCAGCCATAATTTAATGCTGGTTCAACAAGATTCATTTCATCACCACCTCTAGGACCATGTTCATGTTCATAGATATCTCCAGAGGAGGTTACAACTAGACCTTGCATATTTCTATGACCATAAGAGTAGATTTCTGGAAGAGCGTTCTTGGTATTTATAAAAGGGTTATCTGATGGTACAGAGCCATCTTTATTAATTCTTATAATTTTTCCAAAATGATTATCTAGTGTTTGGGCTTGTTCACGATGGTCGAACCCATCACCGCTAGTTAATAAAATAGTGCCATCATCTAAAAAAGCAATTTTTGCAGCCAAATGAACTGGTGATCTTCTTGGTGCCTTGGCTTCAAATATAACCTTTGAATTAACTAATGAATTTTCTTTGAGTTCAGCTGATGACAAGAACAACGTTGATTTTCCATTTTTGTCTTTTGCTGAATAGCTGAAATAAATCATATTATTTGATTTAAAATCAGGATCAAGAACTACTTCTGACAATCCTCCCTGACCACCATACTGAACACTAGGAGCATTTTTAATATTAGTTATAGATTTATCTGATAAAGAAGCAATTTTTAATTTTCCGGGCATTTCGGTATATAAAACTTTATCTTCGCTTAAAAATACTAAACTCCATGCATCATCCAAGCCATCTAAGATAGTTTCAAACTTATAGTCAGAAAATACCGTACTAGAAAAAAATAATATACTTAAAATAACTTTTGTTTTCATATTGCCCTATTGTTTAAACCTTCTTTAATTATATACATAGACATGATTTTAATTACAATGTTAATACATAAAAAACATGATCAATTTTAAGAAAGGGTATATTTAAAATGTTTAAATTTGAGGGAAGGACCGCAGTAATTAGTGGTGGAGCTGAGGGTATTGGTTTATCTATTGCTAAGGCATTAGGCGAGCAAAAGATGAATATAGTTATTGCTGATATTGATGAAAAGAATCTACTCAAATCTACTGCTGAACTCAAATCTTTAGGAATTCCTGTATTGGCTGCTTTATTGGATGTGGCTGATGAAATGCAATGGAAATCAGTTGCTGAAAAAGCAGTAGAACGATTTGGTAAGGTCCATATGGTTGTTAATAATGCCGGTGTTGGCGGTGACTCAGGACCTATAGAAAATCAAGAAACTGAAGGCAAATCTTTCTCGCCGCCATCCCGGCGGCGATGGCCCATTGCGAGGCGGCGCCATCCCGACGGCCAGTCCGTGCTCCGCCGCAAGCATCCAGGGCGCTGGATGTGGTCGAGGAAGACGGGGAGCAAGGCGCTCGCGTGCTCAGTGGCGCGGCAGTCGGCGAAGCGGT
>CATEMS010000222.1 GCA_949507465.1 Flavobacteriaceae bacterium | reverse complement strand
TAAGCCGCTTTTATTTATGAGCTATGGTGTTATTATCTGCCTATTGTTGTTATGCAGAAAATGGAATTTCAAGAACCTGATGTTTTTCCTAGGATCTTGCGGAGTTGCCCTAGGTATTCTAACTACAATGAAGGTGTATCCAACACCGGGGCACCTTATTGTATTTCACAAATACAAACAAACACTTCTTGCTATAAAAGAAACACACCAAATCTCCTTTTTACATACAGACACTCTGACTCCAGGATTGGAGCGCTTAATGGCAAATTATAAAACAGCACACGACAACATAAGGTATACTCAAGAAAAAGCACCTAGAGTGTTTACTTATAAAAATACTCCCGTTTTAATTCTTGATAGTGTAGGAGTAATTCCTAAGGGGATTGAAAAACCATTGGTTGTATTAACTCAAAGCACACAAATACATTTAGAGCGTTTTATTGATAGTGTATCACCCAGAGGTATCATTGCAGATGGAAGTAATTACCAAAGCTATGTGAACAGATGGAAGCAAACCTGCTATGAAAAAAAGATTCCATTTCACAGTACCTACCAAAAAGGTGCTTTTATATGGAAATAGACATTACTTAGATTTAAATGTTCCTTTAAATTTTTTTTGATAGCGCTCCCACTTAGCTCTTGTAGTAATTTCCTTGTATTGATCTGTAACAATCATTTTTAAAAAAATTTCTAATTCCTGAGCAGAGTAATAGCCTACTATAGACTGTATAAGTGTACCATCGCTCTCAAAAAAAGCCAAACTAGGATATCCTTGAAGTTGCAGCGCATCTGCAAAAAAATGAGTTGCATTTCTACCGCTCTTACCCGCTCTATAATTTGGATTTGTATATGTAAACCCCTGATAGGTAATTGGATCTTTGCCTTCTGCATTAAACTTAACAGGATAAAAGTGCTCACTTACATAGGCAATCACATCTGGATTACTAAAGGTGTTTTTATCTAGCAGTTTACAAGGGCCACACCAGGTGGTGTACACATCCATAAATATTTTTTTGGGCTTTTGTTGTTGTGCAAGCAGCGCCTGATCCATAGACATCCAGGCTATTTCTTGAGCTTGCAAAGTAGTAGCGTAAAAAAATAAAACCAGTAGTTGTATTGCTTTTTTCATAAGATATAATAAAGAAAAAACGTTCCATAATTGGAACGTTTTTTTTAAGAGTGAATTGCCTTGTTATCGAATACCATGCATTTTTTTCAAAAGTATTTTATTAAGCAGTAGCATTACAACTCCTGCAGAAACTGGTATTAATGTAAATATCATAAAGAAATAGGTGAGCCCTTTCTCCTCTAGTATTGGATCCATATAACTACCTGTAATACCCGCAGCGGTGTTTGCAATGAAATTGGCCACAAACCAAACTCCAAACATTAATCCAACAAGTTTTACTGGGGCTAGCTTACTCACGTAAGACAATCCAACTGGAGAAATACACAATTCTCCTAGGGTGTGCAACAAATAGGCGAGAATCAAGAAGATCATACTCACAGATGCTGTTTTTGCACCAAGTGGGATGCCCATAGAGCCATAGGCTAGAACACCAAAACCAAGACCTAATAATATAAGGCCAAGTGCAAATTTTACAGGTCCAGAAGGATTTAATTTACTGGCCCATATCTTAGAAAATAATGGTGCAAAAGCAATAATAAAGAAAGAGTTAAGTATTCCAAACCAAGAAGCCGGAACTTCCGCAGATTCAGCAACCCACTCTCTTTGTAACATCCAAATTACTATCCCCCAAATAATCACAAAACTTGTTCCTAATAATATATTTGATAAGGAGTATTTGGAAAAAGTTTGCTTGAACAACATGGAGAGTACCCAAGTAATGATTATCATGGGTATAATTGTCAATAGGGTGTTAAATATCTTGAAAATAGCCGCGCCATCTCCTGTTAATAGACGATCTGTATAATCTTTAGCAAATATGGTCATAGAACCGCCAGCTTGTTCAAAAGCCCACCAAAAGAAGATTGTAAAAAAGGCAAGAACACCAATAACAACCAATCTGTCTTTGGTTATTTTAGATTTTTGAGCATCATCTACAGTTTCTTCTATGGCATCTTTTGTGTGCTCAACGGCATCTTCAAGAGTGTCATCAAGATCTTCAGAATTTTTTGGCGAGAGTCCAATCTTACCAAAAATAGTCTGAGCGAAGTAGAATTGTAACATTCCAAAAAGCATAAAGATTCCTGCTAAACCAAAACCATAGTGCCACCCAATTTTCTCGCCAATATAACCGCAAAGTAAAATTCCTAAAAAGGCACCAGCATTAATACCCATATAAAAAATAGTGTATCCTGCATCTTTTTGATCTCCTTGGCCTTTGTACAATTGTCCAACCATAGATGAAATATTTGGTTTAAACAATCCATTTCCAACTATAAGTAAACCAAGACCTAGGTAGAAAAATGGATCTGCCAAACCCTCCAGGGCCATTGAACCATGACCTAAAGTCATTAGTAGGGCTCCCAAAATAATTGCATTTCGGTATCCCATAATTTTATCTGCGATCAATCCTCCAAAGATAGGAGTTATGTATACCAAACCGGTATACCAAGCATATAACATTAATGCCTCCGAGCGGTCCCAACCCCAGCCTTCATCTAGTACTGATGATATTAAAAAAAGCACTAATAGAGCACGCATACCATAGTAAGAAAAACGCTCCCACATCTCTGTGAAGAACAACACAAACAAACCAGAAGGATGCCCAAGTACTGTTTTTTGGTTCGTTTGTGAACCACCAAATTTAAATTCCATATTCGTAATTATTAGTTATTGATTATAAGTTGTTTTTTATAAAATTAGTCATCTTTGTGTATAAGTGAAGACGAGTGTTGCCTCCATAAATACCGTGATTTTTGTCTGGATAAATAGCCCAATCAAACTGCTTGTTGGCCTGCACAAGTGCGGCTACCAAACGCGTTGTATTTTGCACATGTACATTGTCATCAGCACTACCATGGACCAGTAAAAACTTTCCTTTTAGCTTGTCTACATGATACATCGGTGAATTGGTATCATAGCCAATTGCATTTTCTTGAGGGGTTGTCATGTATCGCTCTGTATAGATAGTGTCATAGAACCTCCAACTACTCACTGGTGCTACTGCAATTGCCATAGAGAATGTGTCTGAGCCTTGAAACAAGCAGTTGCTTGACATAAACCCACCATAACTCCAACCCCAAATACCAATTCTATTGGCATCAATATACGGTAAGGCTCCTAGTTTTTTTGCGGCAGTGATTTGATCCTCAACCTCATACTTACCCAGAGCTAACTGGGTTACTTTTTTAAAATCTCGTCCTTTTAAACCTGTTCCTCTTCCATCTATACAAACCACAATATACCCTTGCTGAACAAGCATCTGATGCCAATAATCGTTGCTTCCGTTCCATTTATTAGCAACGTTTTGAGAACCAGGACCAGAGTATTGATACATAAACAGTGGATACTTTTTAGAGGGGTCAAAATCCAAAGGTTTAATGGTATACATGTTTAAATCATACCCATTTATGGAGATAGTAGAAAATTCTTTCTCAGACATTTTATATCCAGCTACTTTAGTAGCTAGAGCTGCATTGTCTTTTATTTGTTTGATAACTGATCCAGTATTACTATCGTTTAAGGTAAAAATACTCGGGGTGGTTGCGCTTTGAAATGTGTTGATGTAATACGAATAATCTTTGCTGAAAGAAGCCCTGTTAGTTCCCGTGTCCACAGACAGCTCTTTTTTATTTTTGCCTTTTACATTGACGCTATAAACCCCGCGGTTGATACTCCCATTTTCTGTACTTTGGTAATAAATGGTGTTATTTTTTGGGTTATACCCATAATAGTTTGTGACCTCCCATGGGCCTTTGGTAATTTGATTTTTTAGGGTTCCATTTTTATTAAAATGGTAGATGTGGTTCCATCCGTCACGCTCGCTAGTCCAAATAAAACTATTGTCCTTAAAAAAAGTTAAGTTATCTGTAATGTCAACATAGGCGTCATCTTTTTCTTGCAATACCAATGAGGTTTGATTTTTACTAGCATCTACAAAAATTAGGTCTATGGTATTTTGCTTTCTATTTGTTGTTTGTACACTCAGCACATTAGTCTGCTGAGTCCATTTAATTCTAGGGATGTAGTAGTTGTTGTACTTAGACAAATCTACATTGCTAGTTTTTTGAGTCTTAAGATCATAAACATGCAGTGAAACCAATGCATTGGAATCACCGGCTTTAGGATACTTAAAAACTTGTTGTTTGGGATACAGGCCCTTACCGTAAACATCCATAGAAAAACGAGGCACCTTGGCTTCGTCAAACTTGATGTATCCAATTTTAGATCCATCATTATTCCACTCAAAGGCTCTTACAAAAGCAAACTCTTCTTCGTATACCCAGTCTGTTATTCCATTAATAATACTGTTTTTAATCCCGTCTTCAGTAACTTGGGTGGTACGGCCAGTGGTAAGGTTTTTAATGAAAATATTATTATTGTATCCATAGGCCACTTTGGTTCCGGCAGGATTTAATACTGGTTCTTGTATTTTATGTTCTGAAACAAGAATCGTTTTTTTAGTATTTACATCATACACATGGTAAGTACCCAGGGTTGAACGCCTGTAAATTTGTTGTAAATCTGTTGCCAGCAACACTTTAGTTTCATCCTTACTAAGGGTGTATGTTAAGAAGTAATTTGCATCTTTTATTTCAGATGAAGATACTAGAGTATTTACCTTTTCTCCACTTAAATAATCATATACATCTACAGAAGATTCTCCCGAGCTTTGGTTGTAATTTAGCACCGCGTATTGTTTGCCACTTTTCAAAGAACGCAGCTCATCTAGCCCTTGGGTTCTAAAAGCACCGCTCCAGATTTCTTGGAGATTGATCTGTTTTTGTTGCCCTGTTGAAACAGTAAAACTAATGATAAAAGGGAGTAAAAAACCTAGGCGCATAGTTGTGATTGATATGTTAATTTTACAGTAACACAAGTTTAACAAATTTATATGAAACTAGACCCTTTTTTGTAGTTAAAAACAAGGATTGTGGGACACCCGCAGAAAAAGTAACTAGTTAAAAAAATTATTAGTTCAAGATGTTTTGATTTCAAGCAACATTATATGCTTTATAGTATCTTTGTTATTTAAAATTAAAACCTATGTCGAATCCAATTTCAGGATTTTCAAAACTTTCCAAGGCTCAAAAAATAGAGTGGCTTACCACAAACTACTTCAAGGAAAACACCCAAGCAATTAAGGTGCTACAAAAGTATTGGAACCCAGACATTGAGTTACAAAAACTTCATGATGATTTTATAGAAAATACCGTGTCAAATTATTATCTGCCCTTGGGCATTGCGCCAAATTTTTTGGTTAATAATGATTTATACGCCATCCCGATGGTTATCGAAGAAAGTTCTGTGGTGGCTGCTGCAAGTAATGCTGCAAAATTCTGGCTAGACAAAGGCGGCTTTACAACCCAGGTTATTAGTACCATTAAAAATGGACAGGTTCATCTTAATTTCTATGGAGATACTGCAGATATGACTGCTTTTTTTGGTGTTATAAAACCCAAACTAATCGCTAGCATTTCTCAGGTTGAAAAAAACATGAAAAAAAGAGGAGGTGGGCTGCTTGATATCCAACTTATAGACAGTACAGACTCCTTGGATGGATTCTACCAACTTCATTGCACTTTCGAGACACTCGATGCCATGGGCGCCAACTATATTAATACCTGTCTAGAAACCTTTGCAAAGACTATTGAAAAAGAAGCTAAAACCTTCAAAGCTTTCATAGTGTCACAAACCTTTCCTGAGGTTGTCATGAGTATTTTGTCTAATTACACTCCAGAATGTGTGGTTAGAGCCTCCGTGTCTTGCCATGTAGATCTTTTAGCACAAAAAGATATGGAAGGTCAAATTTTTGCTCAGAAATTAGTTAGAGCGATAGCCATAGCAAAAGCCACTCCAAGAAGAGCCGTCACCCACAATAAAGGAATCATGAACGGTATAGATGCCGTTATACTAGCAACGGGAAATGACTTTAGAGCTGTAGAAGCTGCAGTACATGCATATGCAAGTAAAGATGGGCAATACAGTAGCTTGACACACGCTCGTTTGGAGAATGATATATTTACCATGTGGATTGAAGTTCCACTTGCCCTTGGTACTGTTGGTGGTCTTACATCATTGCATCCCTTGGTAGGTTTTTCTTTTGATCTATTACAACAACCAAATGCTAAGAAACTAATGCAGCTAGTGGCCGTAGCAGGACTGGCACAAAACTTCGCAGCGCTCCGATCTTTGGTAACTACTGGAATCCAGAAAGGGCATATGAAAATGCATTTGATGAATATTTTAAACGGGATTCAAGCAACAGACACAGAAAAAGCAAGCGCAATAAATCATTTTAAGGCAAACCACATATCTCATAGTGATGTGATTTCTTTTATAGAAAAACTAAGAGCATAAGTGAGTAAGCAAGCTACATATAAAAGTAATGGTAAACTTCTAATTACGGGAGAGTATGTTGTATTGGATGGAGCAACAGCCCTTGCTATACCAACCAAGTATGGACAATCTCTTACAGTTACAAACACCAACGAGATGACCCTTTATTGGGTTAGTAAAGATCATACAGGGAATAGTTGGTTTGAAACTCATATAAACCTCTCAACTCTAAATAGTAGTAATACCTCTAAAATAGCGCAAACACTATGTACTATTTTACAAACTGCTAGAGCACATAATCCCTCATTTTTAAAACAAAGTAACGGTGTAACTGCCCTAGCACAATTAGATTTTCCAAGAGATTGGGGTTTAGGAACCTCCTCTACTCTTATTAATAATATAGCAAAGTGGGCTCAAATAGATGCCTTTACTCTTTTAAAGGAAAGTTTTGGGGGTAGTGGTTATGATATTGCGGCAGGACAACATAACACGCCTATTTTATACTCCTTAAAAGATAAAAAACCTCAGGTAAAACCCTGCATACTTACTTGGAGCTTTACAGATCATTTGTTTTTTGTACACCTTAACCAAAAACAAGATAGTAAGAAAGGGATTGAAAGGTACAGGGGTAAACAAACCCAACCAGGACTCATAGAAACAATCTCTGATTTGAGTAGAAAAACTCTTTTGTGCTATACCCTTGCTGATTTTGAGAGAATCATTGATGCTCATGAAAATAAAATAGCATCACTTTTGGGACAAGCTACTGCAAAAGAGTTGTTATTTAATGACTTTCCAAATTCCATAAAAAGTCTTGGCGCCTGGGGCGGAGACTTTATCTTAGTGACGGGAAACAAACAAGACATGACTTATTTTAAAGATAAGGGGTATACTACTATCCTTGCCTTTAATGATATGATTGCATCCTAAGTCAATAGCTTTTAAAATAGTGTAATAAAAAAAGCGCAACCCAAGGGTTGCGCTAATTTGTAAGTGTATGTTTTGGTAACTTAAGCTGTTTTCTTAACTGCTAAAGAGTATACAACAAGTCCGAATCCAATTTTGTTAATTGCATCAGCGATGTTGTACCAAACGTTCATATCTAAACTTTCTGTTGGAAGAACGTCATACCATCCCTCTGTACCGGCCATGTAACCGATTGGGTAAATTGCCCAACCAACAAGTACGAACCAACAAAGGATCTTGTGTGCGTGTAATACATCTCCACCAGCTTCTTTTGCTAGTTTTGCTGCTCCACCAAACCAGATTTCGTAAACTATCACGAAATAAGCTAAACCAGAGATAGTACCCCACATTACTGCGTTGCCCATAGTTTCTCCGAAATATCCGGTAACAAGCATTATAACAGAGAGGAAAATTAAACGCCACATTAGAGACTTTTTGGCTCCAGCTACTTTTAGAATTAAGTAGAATTCAACGCACATTAGCGGAACTGTTAAAATCCAATCCACATATCTAAATGCGGTAATGTTCATTACATCTCCAGCCATTGCTGCGTCACGCATATACATGTAGTGTACTGCTGCAATAAAAGTAATCAAACCAGAAACTAAAACAGAAGTTCTCCATTTTTTGTCAAATTGATTTAATGATAAGAAAAAGAAAGCAGAAGCTGCCATCATTGCCATACATCCTATAAAGAATGTAAAATTCACTGGGCTATTTACATCTCCCAAGATTAGTAAAGTAGAATTTGTCATTTTTTTTCAGTTTTGTTAATATTGTTTAAGGTATAAATTAAACAAAAAAAATTACAACAACCTAAGACTTTTCAAAGTAATTTGATAAAATTTGATAAATACCACTATAAATTCAATAAATTTAGGGCATGAATATTAACAACATCCTAATTACCACTACCTTTTTCTGCCTCTGGCTTACCAGTCAAATTCCTGAGAATGCACAATATAGCATTGGGTTCTTTTTTATTTTTACACTAGGTATTTTGCATGGATCTAATGATTTATCAATTGTCAGTAAAATTAAACAAGTGACTACCCTAAAAAGGCTAGGCCTGTTTTTATCTGGATATATACTGGTAGTGGTTATTGCGGCGGTTGTGTTTTATGTGGCCCCAAAAATTGCCTTGCTTTTTTTTATTTTATTTAGTGGATATCATTTTGGAGAACAACACTTTCACAACATTGTCAAGAAAAATTCTTTCTACAGAGGCATCCTATTTATTAGCTATGGGTTGGTGGTGCTATTTTTGATACTTGCTTTAAACATACCTGAGGTATCTCTTATAATCAAAGATATCATTGGCCAGGACCTAGACAACAATGTATATTACTACTGCCTGCTTGGGTCCTTTATTGTTTTTACCTTAATAGGAGTTAAATATTACCTTGATCAAACCTTTAGTGTTAAAACAATTGCTTACCAACTTTTCTTACTTGTGGTTTTCTTTATTGTTTTTAGCAGCTCAAATCTTATATGGAGCTTTGCCATATACTTTATACTTTGGCATAGCATTCCTTCCATAATAGAACAATTAGACTACCTGTATAAAGAGATTTCATGGAACTCTTTTTTAACATACATTAAAAAATCATTCCTGGTATGGCTCATTTCTATTATAGCCGTCGGTAGCTTATTGTTTTTCTTTAAGGATGATAAACAAATATTTCTACCTATTATCTTTTCCTTTCTTGGAGCAATTACCTTCGCGCATTCTTTTGTGATTTCAAAAATGTTCAAAAAAAATCCGTCTACCCCTGAAGAGTAAACGGATTAGAATAACTTGTATATCTCCCTATTAAAAGAAGTTGGCCCTGTTGTCTTGAATATCTGCAGCATTTTTAAGTGCTTGATACACTTTTGTATTTACAGCAGGAGTAACAGCACTATTCAATTGCTTTGCAAAAGAAGCATAATTATCTAATGCAGGTGCATTATTAACTGCTGTGACGCGCACTTTAAACACCCCTTTTTCTCCAGCGATTAAACCCGTTGTTTCTCCAGCAGCTTTTGCAAAAGCAGCTCCTACTACCTCAGGCTCAGCTCCAGCTCCAGGTATGGTTGGTGCAGCCATGGTAATGGCAGTAGCGTTTTGTACTGTAATCCCTTGACTAGATGCAATAGCTTCTAAATCATCACCTGAGATGTTAGCCATGATCTGTTTGGCTTTGTAGGCATTTCTGAGTTTTGGAAGTACCACAGAAGATGCTTCAGCAATACTCATTAGACCCTTAGGACTTTTTCTGGTGAGCTGTACAATCACATAACCGTCTAAAACACTAAAACGTTTTACATCTCCTACAGAGACATCTTCTCCAAAGGCCCAATTAACAATGCTTCGATTATTTCCGATTCCAGGGATAGAGGCATCTAGAGCTCCAATTTTATTTACTGGCTTTACAGCGAGTTCCTGCTCCTTTGCAATTTGAGAGAAATCTCCTTTTTGTGCAGCCAATTCAAATCTAGAGGCATTTGCAAAGACCTCATTAAGTGTCTTTTCTGAAGCTTCTATCTCTTTAGAAATTGTTGCAAATTTCATTGCTTTTTGCTTGTTTTTTTGCTGTTGAACCTCAACAACATGAAAACCAAATTCAGTTTCAACAACACCAAGAGTTCCTTTTTTATTGTCAAAAATAAAATCATTGAAGTCTTTGGTCATTTTTCCTGGGCCAACATATCCTAAATCTCCTCCATTATCGCTGTTTGATTTGTCATCAGATAACGTTTTTGCCAAAGCTTCAAATTTACTTCTGCTTCTTTTTAACACCCTTGCAATACTATCTGCCATAGACTGTGCATCTTCTTTGCTTCTTGTAATTGCATCTGAAGCTCTAAAAGAACCTTGATATCTTATCAAGATGTGTCTTGACTGGACAGAATCTGGCATTTGTGTTATGCCAATTACTTTTGAGATATTATTATTGTCTCCCAATGTGTAGGGACCATAAATACCATTTAAAGGCGTTGCAAAAAGATCCTCTGCAATTGCCTCTGGGATGTCGCTTTTAAAGAAATATCTATCCTGGAAAGGTACATCGCTATTATCGTTTATAAAATTTTGATAGTCCTGGGTGCTTTCTAAACCTTTTAAAGTTTCAGTAGCTTTTATATTCGAATTGTATACCTCGCGGTCTTTTAAAAGACTCGTAATAGTTGATTCTGCTTCTGCAATATCTTCATCTGAGGGAGCTTCAGAAAAGGACACAAACTGCAAATCAACCTGAGGTGATTGTTCGTAATCTGCTGCGTTTTTTCTTATGTATGCTTCAATTTCTGAATCTGTAACAGAAACCTCTGCATCTGGTATAGATGTGTAGGGCACATACACATACTGCATATTGATTTTATCATTCTGGTAACGATACTCTTGTTCACCTTCGGCAAGGGTACTTCTCATACCTGCTTTGATCATATTGTAATAGATGGTCTGTAGGGCGCTGCTTTTTAAATTATTTTCATAATCTAGCCATTGTTGGTATGCCGTAGGGTTGGTAGCTTTCACATTGGCAATGTACTGTTGCACTTTCAATGGGCTGTATATCCCATCTGTGTCTTGGAAGGTTGGATTTGAAGCCAGTCCCATTTGCAATGATTGCTCTAATTGTTCTTTATGAGCTGTAAGACCCAAGGCATCGTATTGCTGTTGCTGCAAAACATTACGAAGTTCACGATCCCAAACTAGGTTCATGGCCTGGGCTGTAGTACCGTTTTCTCCCAAATTACGCTGTGTTAGCTCTACTTGTTTCATGAAAATATCACGAGTAAGAGATTCGCCATTTATGGTAGCCACAGTTGTCAATGATTTTTCTGAAGAAAAACCACCGTTACGAATCACATCTGCCAGGATGAATGAAAATAATGCTAATGCTATGATTATGATAAGGAAAACTCCTCTTTTTCTAATGCTGTTTAATATTGCCATCTGTCATTTTAATTTAAGAACGCCTTAGATGAAACGTTCGCATTAATTTAGTGGGCGAAAATACCATTTTCCCTGCATTAATAAAATAGTTTTGGTGAAAAGTTACAGCTAAAAGCCTCATGAATTTTTTAAGATATGTAACAAAAAGTGAATATTTATTTACGCATCAGAAAATTGGCTAGATGTTTGGATCGGATATTTCAATAGACACCAAGTCAATTTTTGTTTTAGAAACCTCTATAATTTTTATTTGATACTTATCCACAACAACAATATCTCCAGCCTCTGGAATACCCTCTATGAAATTTACAATCATGCCTCCTAGGGTTTCATAATGCTCTTGCTCTGGCAAAGAAAGTTTGTAGTTTTCATTTAGATAATCAACTTCAAGACGGGCAGAGAATCGATAGTGGTTTTCTTTTATAATCTCCTCTACAAGGGCAGTATTGTCATGCTCGTCTTCTATCTCTCCAAAGAGTTCCTCAATGATATCCTCTACGGTAATAACACCGCTAGTGCCTCCATACTCATCAACTACAACGGCAATGCTTTTATGTTTTTTACTTAAAATGTTGAGCACATCTTTTGCCAGTATTGTTTCTGGAACAAATACTACAGGTATGAGTATATCCTCAATGCTAAGAGGTTTTTTAAAGAGTTCGAAAGAGTGCACATAGCCAACTACATGGTCAATATTGTTTTTATAAATGATTATTTTGGAGCGACCGGTTTCTGTGAACAGTAGGCTCAACTGCTCAACGGAAGTAGTAATATCTACCGCTGTGATCTCGGTTCTTGGTATCATAACCTCACGAGATTTAATATCCGAAAAATCTAGGGCATTTTGAAATATCTGAATTTCAGAATCTACCTCATCCTCTGTCTCTATGGCCTGCATTTGCTCACTGATATAATTACCAAGTTCAATTTTACTAAAACTAAGTCTTACCTTATCTCCATCTGTTTTAAAAATATATTTTAATACCAAATCTGAAATCCATAAAATAAATTCAGAAACAAAGGAGAATACCAGATAAAAAAAGTAGGCAGGAACTGCGAAAAACTTCACTAAATCATTAGCATATATCTGAAAAAACACTTTGGGTAAAAACTCAGCTGTGAGTAAGATTAATAGTGTAGATAAAAGGGTATGTACTAACAGCACAGAAGGTCCTTGTATGGGTATAAACTGCATCAAAATATCCCCCATAAAAAACCCATACACAACCAAAGCAATGTTATTGCCAATGAGCATCGTGGCAATAAATTTGGAGGGTCTTTTGGTTATTTTTTTTAAAATACCCGCTAAGAAATTCTGCTGTTTTTTTTCAATCTCGATATAAATCTTGTTGGAAGAAACGTAAGCAAGCTCCATCCCTGAAAAAAAAGCCGAGCATATTAGTGCTGATACAATAATGATAATTTGATGTTCCAACAGAAGGAAGTAATTGATTAAATGCCAAACAAATATAGTAAATGATCGGATGCTTTATAAAGCATCCGCTATTATAAATTGATAAGCCACAAGTGGGCAAAAAATAGCTTTGCTATTTTTTATTTTGATCCTTAGCACGCTGCTGGGTCATTTTTCTAAACTTTCGTTTAAAGAAAAACATAAACACGGCCAAAACAGCAAAAAAGATAAACATGTAAGCCTTTGCTCTGTTGTCTGCCCAATGGCTTGTTACCAGGTACACAGAAAAAGCAGCCATAACAATATATGCGTATTCGAAAAGTTTGTAGATTTTATTTTGCATCTTCTTGGGTTTGTTGAGGTTCTATGAGTTGTACTCCTGTGTTTTTTCTTGAGATAAACGCGGTAAAATCCTGACTAGAATCAAAGCGAGAACCATCATTATAGGAGCCGTCTTTAAATTTTATTTGATAGGACTGATCGGTAAAGACCCATTTTTTTGTTTGGGGCCAATACAATTGATCTGCTTTTAAAATTAAACTATCACTGGTAATTAACACTACATTTTTTCGTAAATCTATAAGACCTGTTTTACCATATCTAATAGCATAATCTGAGGTAACTGTACTTTTTTTATCATTTTCCCAAAAATGAACCTCAACCCCTTGTGGAAACTCTTGGTAAGGGAACTCTTTATTAGAATGGTCAATCAAATGCTCTGATATTAAATTAGAGACTACCCTACCGCTATCTGTATACTTTAGGTTGATTTGTTTACCAATGGCCAGCGGTTGATCATCTTTTATAGAAAATTTTTGTTTGTCTTTGTAATTTGCATCACACGCAAAAAGCGTGATACCCAACAATAAGGATATCACGCTTTGTATGGTGTATGATTTTATGCTCATATTATAAATTTGGTACCCTTACACTACCACCAACCCAACAGTTGAGGGTGATTAATTTTCCAGCCATACCGGCAGAGAAAATGTCTGTTTTTTGAGGAGCGCGGGCTCTGTAACTATTTGCAGCAGCTCTTGCGTTTGAGGCAATAGATGGATCAACTCTTGCTGCTCTATCAGCATACTCTGCAGCTTTCCAGTTTACAGCTCTTTTTTCAAAGGGTGTACCACCACAATCACTAGAACTTTTTGCAATCATCGCAGCAATTTTAAGGTAAGATCTGCCATCGTTTGGCTTTACATTTAATACTTTATTGTAAAAGGTTCTTGCCGCATTGTATCTTCCTGCTTTGCGTTTTTCTTCTGCAATTTTGTAATAAATCCTAGCTTGTTTGTTTGGATCTGTTTGCATTTTTGCAGACTCTTCGAAATAAACCAATGCCTTTGATGCATTACCGTTTTGTGCCTCTAATTGCCCTAAATACATTTTTGTATCTGCACTTGGCTCCAATCGGTCAAGTTGCTCAACCAATTTTATAAACAGTGGATCTAGGGTACAGTCTTTACCTGACAAGCGCCCTGCAGCGTTTCTAATCCAAGAGATGTCAGCCTTCATGGTTTCGAAATCTTT
>CATEMS010000221.1 GCA_949507465.1 Flavobacteriaceae bacterium | reverse complement strand
CAAGAGTTGGTTGTCCCTAAGTCTATTCCAATTATTTTACTCATAACTTATAAATATGTATTTTAAAATTCAGTTTAATCATCTAAAGAAAAATTTTCTAAAGACATTAACCATAGGACAATGATTGTGCCATCCAAAAAAGACTGACATCGTGGCAGATATCAATGTATCTATTTATTTTTTAACTCTAGTAACTCGTGCCACTGTGTGGTATAACGATTGCTGCGGTCTTTCTTGACAAGCTCCCACTGTTCTACTCTAGTGCCAACTAGTGCAGATCCTACGGTCGCTTTACCAAACTTATGGTTTAGCGTATCAATTACATGCATTAGGCGTTTATCATATAGAGTAGTATTTTCGAATAAATTACCCTGCACAAACTCTTGAGGTATCAAACCTGTAAGATTGACTCCTACCTTTTTGTAACGATAGCCTGGCTTGTATATCTTTTGCAATGCTTTTCGTGCCTGTTGGGTTAAAACAAATGTGCTATTTGTAGGTACGCCTATGGTGATGGTACAACTATTACTGTATTGCTTATCGGCATTACTGTACCGGTTTGTCGTTACAAAAACCTGTATATAGGTTGCGCAAGATTTTTGAGCTCGCAATACTTCGGCTACCTCACTTATATAGTAAGCGCAAGCCTCTTCTATACGCGGTAAATCTTCTAATTTTTTTCCGAAAGATTTTGAGGTGCCAATTGCTTTTTTACTTTTTGGCATATTTCTAAATTCAATACAAGACTCTCCTCTCAACTCTCTCCATAAACGCTCTCCTACCACAGTCATTTCTTTTCTCACCCAAGCCAAAGGAAGCTGTGTAAACTCATAGGCTGTAAAAACACCTATTTTCTTAAGGCGTGCTTGGTGTTTTTTACCCAAACCCCATACATCTTTGGTTTGCGCCCATTTGAGTGCTTTGATTCGTTTTTCATCTGTGTCAATAACACACACATAATTAAACTTTTCTACTTTTTTTGAAATTTTATTGGCCAATTTAGCCAGTACTTTTGTTGGTGCGATGCCTACACCTACAGGAACTCCTGTATGAAGATATACCGTGTCTTTTATACGTGTTGCATATTGCTTTAAAGGAGTATGTACTATTCCTGTTAGGTCTATAAAAGCCTCATCGATACTGTACACCTCTACATTTGGAGAAAAGGTTTCTAAAATATTCATAACCCGTTGAGACATTTCTCCATAAAGCGTGTAGTTAGAAGAAAAGAAGGTGACTTTGTTTTTAATAAGTTGGTCTTTAATCTTAAACATCGGTTCAAACATAGCAATATGAGTCATTGCCTTAGCTTCTTTGTTTGCAGCAATAATACAACCGTCATTATTACTGAGAACCACCACTGGTTTGCCCCACAAATCTGGGCGAAAAACTTGCTCACATGAGGCATAAAAACTATTACAATCCACCATTGCTATCATAAGCTATAATGTATTACATATGTTATAGTGCCCCACACAATGAAAGACCTACCATGATTTTTTATAGAAAAACGCATGACTTTAAACATTCCTTGCTGTACAATTAAAACTAGATTTCCTGGCTTTGGGCGAAGGGCTTTGTCTATAATTAATACATCTTTGTCTAGTATCGAAAACTCAGACCAGCCATCACCAGAAACACGCACATAAAAAGTAGCATCTTTATGCATTACAAGCTCTTTGTTAAGGTCAATAGAAGGCTCCAAATAATGGGTGGCAGGACTCGGAAATCCAGTTTGGCCAGAAACGCTGGGCTTATGATTGGGGGCTTGCTGTTTTATTTTACCTGTTTGTAAATATTCCATAATACAAAATTATGGAATTATTCCAAATAAAAGGATTTATTCCTAAATAAGATACCAACATAATAGCAATCGCATTGAAAGAATATAATACCTTTGTAATAGATACTAAAGTAATATACAGTATGAATGCTCAAAAGTGGACTTGGATTTTCAATATTAAGGTGGGAGCCCTTGTACTGTGTATGCTATATGGATGTACTCATTCAGAAAAAAAAGATAGAGAACACCTGGTATTTAAATACAACGAGCACAGTAACATAGCCACCCTAGATCCTGCATTTGCTAGAAACCCTCAAACCATTTGGCCAAGCAATCAATTATTCAATGGTTTAGTGCAATTAGATGATCAATTAAACATTCAGCCAGATATAGCCAAATCATGGCGTATCAATGATAGTACATCCACCTACACATTTACCTTAAGAGATGACGTGTATTTCCATAAAAACAAGGTCTTTAAAAAAGACAGTACAAGAGTTGTTGTTGCACAAGACTTTGTATACAGCTTTGATAGGCTATTATCACCAGAGGTAGCCTCTCCAGGAAGTTGGGTGTTGAACGCCGTACAAAGGTATCACGCAGCCAATGACTCTACTTTAGTAATACAACTCAAAAAACCCTTTCCTGCTTTTCTAGGACTGCTCTCTATGCGTTATTGCTCTGTTGTACCAAAAGAAGCCGTTAGCTATTATGGCAGTAACTTTAGAAGTAACCCTGTGGGAACAGGCCCTTTTGCATTTAAATTTTGGGAAGAAAATGTCAAGCTTGTTTTGCGGAAAAACCCACTTTATTTTGAGAGAGATACGCAGGGTAACAGCCTGCCATATCTTGAGGCAGTGGCTATTACATTTCTACCAGATAAACAGAGTGAATTTTTACAATTTGTCCAGGGAAATATTGATTTTATGACTGGGTTAGACAATTCTTATAAAGATGATATCATCACCACAAAGGGGACATTACAGCCCAAATATAAAGACAGAGTAACGCTGATCACCACTCCATATTTAAACACAGAGTATCTTGGTTTTTTTATGGGCTCTGACTCAAAGGAGATAGCCTCTCCCCTTATTCGGCAGGCGATAAATTATGGTTTTGATAGACAAAAAATGGTGACCTATTTACGTAACGGTATGGGTATTGCAGCTACACATGGCTTTATACCTAAAGGGCTGGCTGGGTTTGATGCAATCAAGGGATATGATTATGATCCACAAAAAGCAAGAGCACTTATAAATAGGTATAAACAAGAAACAGGAGCCACTGCCATACAGGTTACTATTGGCACCAACAGCCAGTATCTTGACCTTTGTGAATACAT
>CATEMS010000220.1 GCA_949507465.1 Flavobacteriaceae bacterium | reverse complement strand
ATGGTGACGGTGTTACTGATGCAGAGGATGCATGTGCTACTCAAGCTGGTGATAAAGCCAACAAAGGATGCCCATGGCCTGATGGAGATAACGATGGTGTTTTAGACAAAGATGATGAGTGTCCTGCAGTTGTTGGTACTGTTGCCAACAAAGGATGTCCAGAAATCCCACAGTTAACAATAGAGATCATGAAAGATCTTAATGATATGTCAAAAACAATCTTGTTTGACATTGGGAAGTCTACAGTACATTCAGACTCATATGATACACTTCAAAAAATGAAGGATATCATGAGTACTTACTCAGACACTTCTTTTGTAATCACTGGTTACACAGACAACACTGGTAGTGATGCTACAAACCAAAGACTTTCTGAAGAAAGAGCGATGGCTGTAAAAAACTACTTAGAATCACTAGGGCTAGCTGCAGATAGATTAGCTACAAAAGGTGCTTCTACTTCTAATCCAGTAGCTTCAAATAACACAAGAGCGGGTAGAAAACAAAACAGACGTGTAGAGATTTCTTCTAAAGAGTAATCTTCCACAAATAAATAATAGAAAACGCCTCCTTTTAAGGGGGCGTTTCTTATTTTTATAGTATGCACACTTTTCTTGAAGAAACAATTCAATACCTTACAAAAAAGCACGGTTCTTTATCACAACTAACCATTATTCTTCCAAGCAAAAGAGCAGGGGGTTTTTTCTTAAACCACCTAAAAAATCAAGCGCAACTTACAAGCTTTGCTCCTAAAATAATAAGCATAGAAACCTTTATTGAACGGGTATCTGACCTTACTATTATTGACCCAACGGCGTTATTATTTAAAAGCTACCAAAGCTATCTTAACCTTGATAGCATACCACAGAAAGAGAGTTTTGACACCTTTAGTACATGGGCCACTACATTGCTAGGAGACTTCAACGAGATTGATCGCTACCTTTTAGACACCCATTCTTTTTTTAACTATCTAAATGATATTCAGGACTTAAATCACTGGTACCTTAGAGAGGATAAAACTCCCTTAATAGAAAAGTATCTTGCTTTTTGGAACAGCCTGGAGGAATTTTACAAAATTTTAAAAAACACCTTATTAAAAGATCATCTAGGCTATCAAGGACTTGTCTATAGAAAAGCAGCGCAGGATATTTCCCATTACATAGACGCCAACCAAAACACTAAGCACGTTTTTATTGGTTTTAACGCCCTGAACGCTGCAGAGCAGCAGATATTCCAAGAACTCTTAGCGCTAGACCAAAACGAGGTTATTTGGGACGCAGACAGCTATTTTTTAGAAGATGTAACCCATAGCGCCTCTTTATTTTTAAGAGGGTATAAAAAAAATTGGAACTACTATCAAAAAAATACCTTCACTAGGGTAGCTAGTAATTTTATAAAACCAAAAGAATTCTCATTTGTTGGCGTCCAAAAAAATATAGGACAAGCTAAATTTGTGGGGAATCTGCTGGCCACTTACACCAAAGAGCAATTAAGACAAACAGCAGTGGTATTGGCAGATGAAACCCTTTTAATTCCTTTATTACACTCCCTACCACAGAGTGTTGATCAAGTAAATATTACCATGGGTGTCTCCTTACAAACGATGCCTTATGCTACTTTTTTTGAAATTTTATTTGCAGTAAAAGTAAAACCCGCAGGTAGTTATTACCACAAAGATGTACAATCTATCTTAAGCCATCCTTTTGTAACCAAAACGATGGTTGATGCCAACGCCATTTTAGATCAGATCAAAAAAGAAAATAGAACACACAGTTCTCAAGAGTATTTGCTTTCTATTTCTAATCCAAAAGATCATGATCTTTTGGAGTTGATATTTCAAGACTGGGGCCAAGATAGCAGTATGGCTGTTAGCTGTTGTAATAACCTACTACAGCGAGTAAGTTCCAACCAGCTGAGTGTTATCGAGCAGGTTACAGTATCTCACCTTAAAAAGGTCTTTTCTAAAATTGCAGCCCTCAATGATTCTTACAGCTACTTAACCACACTTACAACCGTGTCAGTACTTTATAGAGATCTTATAGCAAGTACAACGCTAGATTTTAAGGGAGAGGCTTACCAAGGGCTACAAATTATGGGGGTGTTAGAATCTAGGGTTTTAGACTTTAAAAATGTAATAATGACCTCTGTAAACGAAGGGACTTTACCCTCTGGAAAATCGAACGCTTCTTTTATTACCTATGATTTAAAAAAACAATACAAACTACCAAGTTTTACAGAGAAGGACGCGATTTACACCTACCATTTCACCCATTTATTACAGAGAGTTGAGACAGCAACCTTGATATACAATACCCATACAGAGGGGCTAAATACAGGAGAGAAGAGTAGATTTTTATTACAACTTGAAGTGGCAAAAACTCCTAATCATAGCATCACTCACACTACTGTGAGCCCAAGTATTGCTATTGCCCAAAAAAACCTAGCACGAGTAAAAAAGACACCAAAAATTTTAGAACGTTTGCAAGAAATAGCATCGGTGGGTTTTTCTCCCTCTTCTCTTACCACTTACATACGCAATCCAATAGATTTTTACTTGCAGAAAATTTTAAAAATAAAAGATCAGCAAGAAGTAGAGGAAATAGTAGCAGCTAGCACCTTAGGTACCATTGTACATGACAGCCTTGAAGTGTTGTACACCCCCTTTGTCTCCAAGGTTTTGTCTGTTGCTGATCTAGAGAGTTTGTACCCTAAAATTGAAGATGAGGTTACTACCCAGTTTATTAAAAGTTTTACGGGGGGAGATTTTAGTAGGGGTAAAAACTTGCTCATTTTTGAAGTTGCTAAAAAGTATGTCTCCAATTTTATTGATTTTGAAATTAGGGAGGTTAATGCGGGACATGAAATTAGAATCAAAGCACTTGAAAAAGCAGATTTGGCCATACAACTTAAAGTACCTGGTGTGCATTTTCCGATTCGTGTTGGGGGCAAGGTAGATCGTATAGATAGCTATGATGGCCAGCTTCGTATCATTGATTACAAAACCGGGAAAGTAGAACCTAAGGACTTGGTAGTTTCAGACTGGCAAAAAATAAGGAATGACTATGATTTTAGCAAAGCATTTCAGGTATTAACCTATGCGCTTATTTACCATGAAACAGAAGCCTTTGACAAAGCCTCTGGAGGGATTATTTCCTTTAAAAATTTAGGAAAAGGGTTTTTAAAATTTACAGAAAAAACAGATAAAAAAAACACTGAAATCACCCAAGAAACCCTTGAGTTATTTAAAGAGCAACTTGTTGCTCTTATTCAAGAGATATGTGATCCAGCTATTGCTTTTCAAGAAAAAGAAGTATAATGCACATAGACACAAACCATGTACTGGCTCCAGTAAAATCCTCACATAAACCCATTGTGTATGATACTTATTTTACAAATGACGGCAAGGCCAAACCCCTTGTAATTTTTTGTCATGGCTATAAAGGGTTTAAAGATTGGGGTCCTTGGCATTTGGTAGCAAAAGCCTTTGCACAGGCAGGATTCTTTTTCTTGAAATTTAATTTCTCTCACAATGGAGGAACTGCAAAACAGCCCATTGATTTTCCAGATCTAGAGGCTTTTGCACAAAATAATTACTCCTTAGAGCTTGAGGATGTAGATAGGGTTTTAAATTTTATTTATTCAAATTCTATATATAAGAACCAGATAGATGTTTCCAAAATCAACTTAATAGGCCACAGTAGAGGCGGAGGTATTGTACTTATTAAAGCCCAAGAAGACCCAAGAGTAGCAAAAGTGGTTACCTGGGCCGGGGTGAGTGATTATAAGGTGCGGTTTCAAGAAAATACCCCCGGGTTTTTAGAATTTAAAAAACAAGGAGTGTATCATGTACAAAACGGAAGAACAAAGCAACAAATGCCACACTATTGGCAGTTTTATACTGATTTTTTGGCCAATGAAAAACGCCTAACTATTAAAAGAGCGGCGCAAGAATTACAAAAACCCTTGCTAATTGTACATGCAGATCAAGACACCACAGTGCCCTTGCAAGAAGCACAAAATTTACACCAATGGTGTAAGGGTAGTGAGCTATTTATAGTTCCTGACGCAAACCATGTATTTAATGGGAAGCACCCCTACCCAGAGGCTAGTATGCCTGCAATGCTTGACGCTGTTGTAGCAAAAACAGTGTTGTTTTTAAGGGCTATATAATGGGCGCTTTCAATACGATTATTTAAATTGCAACAAAAACAAAGCATTATGAGAACCCTTTTTTATATTATTATTGCCCTATTGATTACCTCCTGTGAAACAGACGAGAACGGATGCCCTGGAGAACTTACATTAACCGCTAATTTATTGGAGGCAGAGGTGCGTTATACTGCAAATTCAAGTACCGAGAACTGTTTAGCCTACAAAGAGGCACTTACCCAGTACATTGATTGTTCCTCCTTTCTTGAAGATTTTGAGGTAGATGCATATCTTGAGATTATTACTCTTTTACCTTGTACATAAACCTTATAAAAAAGCCCTCACATTTATGTGAGGGCTTTTTAATTTATATTAATTACTCGTGCTCTTTTAATATTAGCAGTGGCTTTGTTGTAAAAAACTGCTCTTTTAAAATAACCTCGCTTTGGCGTAGTAACTTTTTAAAGAACCCACCGGTATCTTTTCTTCTCAAAACACACAACATTTCTGGTTGTAGTTTATTAAAATGCTCTACAATACCCTGGAATACCGTTGCGTTTTCTGAGGTAACTTCTCTTTGGGCTACAACCTTTAACTCTGGCTTTATCTCTCTGTTATTACCAGAGGTGTCTGGAGTAACTACTTGGAGTAAATCCAGCTTGGCGTGAAACATATCTATAAGCGCTTTTAATGTTTGTGATGCTTTGGTGGTTTCTATTTTAGAGTTCTTAAAGGCAAATAAAATTGTATCTATTTTCCTGAAAAGATAGTTTGGTGGTACTATAAGTAAAGGAATGTCTGTTTGGCGAATTATTTTTGTGGTTACCTTCCCTAAATATACCTCATCTTTAATCTCGACACTTTGAGGAGACAGCACAATTAAATCTATTTTAAGACTCTTTGAGAGCTGAGAAACCCCTTCAAAAATATCTCCGCTGATGGTCTTAGAGACTACTTGAACATCTTTAGTGCTTACATTTTGCAAGACCTCTTTTAAGACAAGTTCTGTGGTTAGTGTTTTAATACATGTAACATAAATACGGGCATTGGTCATGGCAGCAAAACTAGTTGCATACCTTAGATTGTTAATGCCATTTTCGATAGATCCAATAGGAACAAGAATATTTTTCATAGAATAGGTATATTTATAAAGCGAGTGCAAAATTACATTTTAATTATGATTAGAAAGGCTGCAGCTTCAGAAATTGTTCAACTCATTGCTATCACTAAGTTGTGTGCCGCCCACATGATATCACAAAATATATACCAATGGAATGAAACCTATCCCAACATAAAAGCCTTTGAGCAAGACCATAAAAGGGGAGAACTGTATGTATTGCATGTAACAAACACTTTGGTGGGTTGTATTACCATCTCAAGTAAAAAAGATCTCGAGTATGATGCCATCTCTTGGGCTACCCAAGACTCAAAACAGTATTACATCCACAGGCTAGCCATCTTGCCAGCATTTCAACATCTGGGCCATGCAAGAACCTTAATGGATTTTGCCGAGGGATTCGCAAAATCAAATCAGGCACTCTCTGTAAGATTAGATACTTTTAGTCAAAACAAACGCAACCAAAGATTCTACGAGAATAGAGGTTATCAACGCCTTGGAAGTATCTATTTTCCAAACCAAAGTCAGCACCCTTTTTATTGCTATGAACTTGTTTTATAGTGTACTTTTACCCTTATCATGATTGATATTTCTTTTAAGCGCATACAGCAACTAGCCATACCCGCCATAATTGCAGGCATAGCAGAGCCGATACTATCTAGTACAGATGCTGCCGTGGTTGGCAATATTCCTGAGTTTGGAACAGAGTCTTTGGCTGCCGTTGGTATTGTTGGCGTGTTT
>CATEMS010000219.1 GCA_949507465.1 Flavobacteriaceae bacterium | reverse complement strand
TGGTTTACACCTATCTAAAAATAAAAAAACACTAAAGATAAGGTGGGGTTATATGCTGTATTAAAGTACTTTTTTTATTTCTAGAATTTTTAATATTGGTATCTTTATATCATAAAGGACATACGCATGTTAGCATTAAAAATTCATCCAAATCTTTTAGAATGTGGCACAGACGAAGCAGGTCGCGGATGTCTTGCAGGTCCTGTTACTGCTGCTGCTGTGATTCTGCCCGATGATTTTACTCACCCGTTTCTCACAGACTCAAAACAACTCAGCAAGAAAAAGAGAATGAAGCTTAAACCCATTATTGAGGCTGCAGCTATAAGTTATGGGGTAACGCACATAATGATGGAGAAGATTGATCAAATTAATATCTTAAATGCATCTATTTTGGGTATGCACCGCTCCATAGACAAGCTAAGCCCTCGCCCAGAATTTATAGCCATAGATGGCAACCGTTTTAAACCCTACCATAAAGTGCGATATCAATGCATCGTAAAAGGAGATTCAAAGTATTTACATATTGCTGCTGCCTCTATACTGGCCAAAACAGCTAGAGATGCATATATGGAGAAACTACATGAGCAATATCCAATGTACAATTGGAAGAAAAACAATGGATATCCAACCAAGGAGCATAGAGCCGCTATTTTAAAATATGGGCCCTCTCCATACCATCGTAAAAGTTTTAAATTACTTCCAAATCAATTGCGTCTAAATTTACAATAGTGTTGAAAACCTCTAAATAAACAAAAACAACAATGCATATATATTATGCAATCCTTCATACTTTTGTATTTATGACCTTTTTAAAAAGAATCGCCTTACTCTTTACAATTTCCCTTCTATTTAGTTGTTGTGACTCTTATAAATCATCGTATGGATCTATGGTTGATTTTATAGATCCTAATTGGACATTAATCTACACACTTGATGATGTCTCACAGGTAGAAAAGGAGCTTCAAGATAATGTGCTTATTGACACTATGAGCACCACAAAATTGCAGCAGGTGCTAAAAAAACATCCTTTTATCGGTAAACTTCCAAACACATCACAGGTATTAATAGCCATGCCTGGATCGCAAGACACCTTACATAAAGTTTTGGTAATTACTGAATTTCAAAAAACAACAAGCCAAGACAGCCTACAAAAAACAAGGCCATCAAAAAAAGAGATTGTACTTTCCAGAGGTATTGAAGATTCTATCTACCAGGTACAACTTGGAAATTACCTTTTATACTCAAGTGAAAAAAAATGGCTTGAAAGGGCAAAAAATCAATCAAAAAATAAAGACAGTGCCCTCACAAAACTTATGAATTCAAACACATTTAAAGGGATTAGTGTGTATTCAAAAAACAATACCCTTTTGGGCTCCGAGGCTATTTTAAGTTCCTGGAACACACTAGATTTAACCCTAGTCTCTAAAGGCATGCAAGGTTCTGGAATAGCCATGATGCAAGATAGTCTACAATTACTCTCTGTATTTAAAGGACAAAAAGCCCATGAATTTTCTATGGCTAGTATGATTCCAAAAAAGGCCTTAAGAGGTAGAGTGGTTGGATACTCCAATGCTGGGCTTTTACAACAAAACATCAAAATTTATAATAAAGACAGTACACAAATAGCACCCCGGGATGTATTTGAAACTTTAAAAAGCATAGGGCAGATTATTTTAAATAACGGTGAGATAACCCTTATGGAGAGTCTTGATAGCCAATTATCTATGGAGAGCTTGGCAAAGTATATTTCTCGTGGAGAAACCTATAGAGATGTTATACTTTATAGCTTTAACACTCCAGGTTTGATAGCCCAAACATATAGCCCATTGTTGCAAGGACACTCAATTAATGTACTTTTTAGCTTGGAGAATTTTATTATTGGCGCCAGTAATTTGGAAGTTGCTCAACAATACATCAATGCCATTGAAACTCGCAACACCCTCTCTGAAACTTCTTATTTTAAGAATGTTATGCAACAGTTACCTACCAAGGGTTCTTTGTTGGTTTTTGAACAGCAGCATACAGCAGGATTTTCTAATCAAGCAATGGGAGAACTTCCCAATGAGCAAATAGCAAATGATTTTCCTATCGCTATTTTTCAGTATCGATACGATACTTCTTTTGCGCATATCAATTTTATAAACCACAAAGCTGGTAAAGAGATTAAAAAATCAAAAGGTGTCACTCAACTAGTGGCTATAGATGTTGGAACACCCATGCTTGGTGATCCCCAGTTTTTTACAAATCATAAAACAAATGAAAAAGAAATTGTAGTTCAAGATGTTGAAAATAATCTTCATTTATTTTCATTAAGTGGAACTAAACTTTGGAGCAAATCTATAGAAAACCCAATACTAGGAGATATACACGAAATAGACCTTCTTGCAAATGGCAAAAAACAACTTGCATTTACCACCAAAAACAAATTGTATGTTATAGATAGAAACGGAAAAGAGGTAGCTCCTTTTCCTATTACATTTAAAGATAGAATCACCCAGCCCCTGGCCGTTTTTGACTATGACAACACAAAGAGATATAGATTTGTCATCATTCAAGACAATGAGGTGGTCATGCTTGATAAGAAGGGCAAATCGGTTAAGGGTTTTACCTACAAAAAAGCAAAAAGTAACATTATTGGTATGGCGCAGCACATACGATTACAAAACAAAGATTATTTATTATTTCAGCAAGAAAATGGAACCCTTTCTATACGCTCTAGAACAGGAAAAGTACGTGTTAAGGTCTCAGAAAAATTAAACCTTACAGGAGCACCTATTTTAAAAACAAGAACAAATTTTGTGCTGGTTACCAAAGATAATGAGCAAATAACCATTTCTCAATCCGGAAAAATAAGTCGAAAAAAAATAAACATAAACAATGAGAACTGCCTGAAAATTATTAAAGATAATACCATTTCTCTTTGGGACAACCACCTGAGAATAAACTCAAAACATATAGAGCTTCCCTTTGGCATCTACACAAGTCCAAGGGTGTATTACGCAAATAAAAAAGGGTATGTCACCACCACTGAAACCCAAGAAAAAAAGACCTACCTATACAGCCTTGATGGTGAGCTGCTCAAGGGGTTTCCGGTTTATGGTGCCAGCAGCGGAGAAGTAATTGCTTTTAAGAAAAATGTGTTTGTTCTAACAAAAGAGGATGACACAAAGTGTATTGTTTATCAAACAAACTAAATCTGGGCCTTAAAGAGTGCTAAAAAATGTTTTAGCAATGAGGTCTTCACCTCTTGGGTTGATACTTGCTTCAAACCTAATTCTAAATTCATAGAAGTAACAGCCTTATCTTTGATACCGCAGGGTATCATGTGGTCAAAATATCCTAGATCTGTATTTACATTTAATGCAAAACCGTGCATGGTTACCCAGCGGCTTGCACGCACACCCATGGCGCAAATTTTCCTGGCAAAAGGGGTGCCGGGATCAAGCCAAACCCCTGTCTCTCCTTCAGAACGCTCTGCTTTTATACCATACTGAGCTAGAGTTAGTATGACCATTTCTTCCAATAGTCGTAAGTACTTATGGATGTCTGTGAAAAAATTTTCTAGATCCAGGATTGGGTAACCCACAACTTGTCCTGGACCATGATAGGTAATATCTCCTCCCCTATTTATTTTATAGAAGGTAGCACCAATGGCAGCCAACTTATCCTGGGGTATTAAAAGATTATCTAGATCACCACTTTTACCAAGAGTGTAAACATGTGGATGTTCTACAAACAAAAAATGGTTTGGGGTTTGCGCTCCTAAAGCTTCTCTTCTATTTTTGATTTTTATATCAATTATAGCAGCAAAAAGACTTTCTTGGTACTCCCAAGTTTCTTTGTAATCTTTAAGACCAAGGTCTTGTAGTTGTAGTTGTTTGTTCAAGATACTAGGCTTTTAAAACACCATTTATGGTGTATTGTTTGTGTAAGTGACATTTCATAAATAATCCAAAATAGTTTAACTACTCATGTTAGATTAGACTAATTATCTGGATTGTTTAAGATTATAAGGGCGGCAATTACCCCAGGAATCCAACCCAAACAGGTTAAAATTAAAACAATTAACACAGAACCACATCCCTTATCAATAACGGCAAGGGGAGGAAATAAAATCGAAAGGATGACTCTCCAAAAACTCATAAACAGTATTAACTTACAAAATTACAATTATTTATACTATTGGTCTGCCCCTTTTTACACCAAGGGAGTAAGCAAACAAAATTTTGTAAAAATTTTAAGATTAAAATAGGGAAATAGGCTAATTTTGTAGCATAAATACACCACATGCAACTTTCTGAACTAGAAATCATTCGTAGAGAAAAACTAAACCAATTAAGAGCCTTGGGTATCAATCCATATCCAGCAAATCTATATCCTGTAGATCACACCAGCAAGGCCATTAAAGAGACGTATAGTGAGGGTCAAAAAGTGGTTATTGCTGGAAGATTAATGCGTAAAAAAATACAAGGAAAAGCCTCTTTTGCTGAAATACAAGATAGTGAAGGAAGAATTCAGGTGTACTTCAACAGAGACGAAATTTGCCCTGGTGAAGATAAAATGAAATACAATGAGTTGTTCAAAAAATTACTTGACCTTGGAGATTTTATAGGAATACAAGGAGAGTTATTTACAACCAAGGTTGGTGAGATTACCGTATTGGTCAAAGATTTCACATTACTAAGTAAAGCATTAAAGCCTTTACCGCTCCCAAAAACAGACAGTCAAGGAAATACCTACGATGAGTTCATTGATCCAGAAATGCGTTATAGACAGCGTTATGCAGATTTGGTAGTCAATCCAAAGGTAAAAGAGGTGTTTGTAAAAAGAACAAAACTCTTTACAGCCATGCGCTCTTTTTTTAATAACAGTGGTTATTTTGAGGTGGAGACACCTATACTACAGTCTATCCCTGGAGGTGCTGCTGCAAGACCATTTCTAACTCATCACAATTCTTTAGACATACCAATGTACATGAGAATTGCCTGTGAATTGTATCTAAAAAAATTGATTGTTGGTGGTTTTGATGGAGTATATGAGTTTGCAAAAACCTTCAGAAACGAAGGTATGGATAGAACACATAATCCAGAGTTTACCATGATGGAAATTTATGTAGCCTACAAGGATTACAATTGGATGATGGATCTCACTGAAGAGTTACTAGAGTATTGTGCCACCCAAGTAAACGGAAGCTCAAAAACAATCTTCGGGGATCATGAAATTGATTTCAAAGCACCCTATGCACGAGTAACAATGACAGATGCCATTAAAAATTTTACTGGTTTTGATATTTCGGGTAAAACAGAAAATGAAATTAGAGAGGCCGCCAAAGGTATGGGTATCGAGGTAGACCCTGCTATGGGTAAAGGGAAATTAATAGACGAAATTTTTGGTGAGAAATGTGAGGGCCATTACATTCAACCAACATTTATTACAGACTATCCAAAGGAGATGAGCCCCTTGACCAAAGAACACCGCTCTAAACCAGAGCTCACAGAGCGTTTTGAGTTAATTGTATGTGGTAAAGAATTGGCCAATGCCTATTCTGAGCTTAATGATCCTATAGATCAAAGAGAACGCTTTGAGGAGCAAGTAAAACTTGCTGGACGTGGTGATGATGAAGCTACAGAGTTTATTGATCAAGATTTTTTAAGAGCCCTAGAGTATGGAATGCCCCCAACATCTGGTATGGGAATTGGTATGGATAGGTTAATTATGTTTTTAACCAACAATGCCTCCATACAAGAAGTGTTGTTTTTCCCTCAAATGAAGCCAGAGCAAAAACAAGTTGCCATGAGCGAGGATGAAAAAGCTGTTTTCAATTTGCTAAAAGTGACGTCCCCCGCAGATTTAAACACCCTAAAACAACAATCTGGGCTAAGTAATAAAAAGTGGGACAAAACCATAAAAGGACTTACCAAACATAACCTTGTCAAAGTTGAGAAAACATCTGAAGGTTTGTTGGTTACAATGGCTTAAATTATTTTAAACGGAGGTACTAAAATGAAAAAATATATAGACGCTTTTACAGATGCTTTTTTGGGAACCTTAGACTGGACCTGGAATTCTATGGTCTTTGAAGTACCCTTTTATGCCAATTATTTTTGGGGGCTTATTTTAATTTCTTTGGTCGTTTGGGGGTTAGAAATTGCCTTT
>CATEMS010000218.1 GCA_949507465.1 Flavobacteriaceae bacterium | reverse complement strand
TAATTTCGCAAAAAAAAATCCATGCCAGCATTGTCAAAAAAAGGGCACTCTATGCCCGAATCTCCCATTCGAAAACTTGTGCCTTTTGCAGAAAATGCCAAAGCGAGAGGTACCGAGGTGATTCATTTAAATATTGGTCAGCCAGATATTAAAACACCTCAAATCGCCTTAGATGCTGTGTCTAATGCAAAAATTGAAGTGCTGGCTTACAGTAGAACAGAGGGCTCCGATGCTTACAGAGATAAATTGGCCCAGTATTACAAACTACACCAGGTAGCTGTTACAAGAGAAGATATTATAGTGACTACTGGAGGATCTGAAGCATTGTCATTTGCCATGGGAAGCGTTGCAGATCCAGGTGATGAAATCATTATCCCGGAACCTTTTTACGCTAACTACAATGGATTTGCAGCTGCAAACGATATTGCAGTTGTTCCTGTAGTTTCTAGCTTAGCTGAGAATTTTGCCCTACCCCCTATTGCTGATTTTGAAAGCTTAATTGGACCAAAAACAAAGGCCATCGTCATTTGCAACCCTGGAAACCCAACAGGCTACCTCTATACAAAAGAAGAACTCGAAGCCTTGTCTGCTTTAGTTAAAAAGCACAATATTTTTCTAATCGCAGATGAAGTATATAGAGAATTTACATACGAAGGAGCTGTACACCACTCCATTTTAACATTAGAAGGAATAGCAGACTATGCTATAGTGGTAGATTCTGTTTCCAAAAGATACAGTATGTGTGGTGCTCGTATAGGTTGTTTGGTCTCAAAAAATAAAGCGTTCATTCATACGGCTATGAAGTTTGCTCAAGCGAGGCTATCTCCTCCCACCTATGCGCAAATAGCCGCTGAAGCTGCTTTAGATACTCCTTCTTCATATTTTAAATCTGTAAATACTGAGTATCAAAAAAGAAGGGATATATTAATCACTGGTCTAAAAAAAATTCCAGGGATAGCTGTAGCTAATCCAAGGGGGGCTTTTTACTGTGTTGTTGCTTTGCCAGTAGCAGATGCTGATAATTTTGCCAAGTGGCTACTCGATTCTTTTTCTGTAGATGGCAAAACAATCATGGTAGCTCCGGCAGCTGGTTTTTATGCCACACCTGGCTTAGGCAAAAATGAGATTAGGATTGCCTATGTGTTAGAAGAACAGCAATTAATCATTGCGACAGATATTCTAAAAAAAGCTTTGGAGGTTTATCCAAATTAATGAATGTTTCTAAAGACATATCCATAAAACCACATAATAGCTTTGGCATAGATGTCAATGCAGCTTACTTTTCTGAGAGTTACCATTTAGAAGATTTAAAAAACCTTCTAACAAATCGCAGCCATCCTAATGTATTTATTATTAGTGGAGGCAGCAACCTTTTGCTCACCAAAGACATAGATGCCCATGTGATTAAAATATGTCATAAAGGAATAAAACTAGTTAGTGAAACAGAAAAAGAGGTAATAATAGATGTCGCAGCTGGAGAAAATTGGCACGATTTAGTCCTGTGGAGTTTAGAACATAATTACGGCGGTATTGAAAACTTATCCCTAATACCTGGCTGTGTAGGTAGCGCCCCAATACAAAATATTGGAGCCTATGGCGTTGAGTTAAAAGATGTTTTTGTGTCCTGTGAGGTCCTGGAAATAGAAACGCTTAAAACATTTACGCTCTCAGCTCAGGCCTGCGAATTTGGTTACAGAACGTCTGTTTTCAAAACAGCTGCCAAGGGAAAATACGTTATTTATGCTATTAGGATTCGCCTTTCTAAACAGTCCCATAGGCTACAGACCAAATACGGAGATATTGAAAGGGTCTTAAAAGAAAACAATACAGATGAAAATCCTAGCATAAAAGATATCTCAGAGGCTGTTATAAGTATTAGAAAATCAAAATTACCCGATCCAAAAATATTGGGGAATAGCGGTAGTTTTTTTAAAAACCCAACGGTTGACAGTGATTTTTTTAATGCTTTTCATGCTAAATGGCCAAAGGCGCCATTTTACAAGATCACAGAGGATCAATACAAGATTCCTGCTGGCTGGCTCATAGAGCAGTCTGGATTAAAGGGATACAGAGAAAATGACGCTGGAATTCACGAAAAACAAGCTTTA
>CATEMS010000217.1 GCA_949507465.1 Flavobacteriaceae bacterium | reverse complement strand
TGCTGGTGTTTCTACCTCTTCTAAGTATTTAAATTTCCAATTTTTCAACTGGGCTCTGTAACTTAGATCTAGATCTTCTGTTAGGGTGTCTCCTTCCCAGTTTCCGGCATCCAATATACAGGTGCGTCTCCAGACGCCTGCTGTTCCGTTAAAGTTAATGAAATGGTCTTTGCTATTTCTTCCCACCTGCTCTAGGGTAAAATGCGCATCAAGTGCAAAGGCTTGCACTTTTGTAAGCAGGGAGTAATTTTTATTTATATGCCCCCATCTGGTTTGTACCACACCAATTTCTGCGTCTTTAAAGTAGGGTATGGTTTTATATAACCAGTTTTGTTGTGGTAGAAAATCTGCATCAAAAATAGCGATGTACTCCCCTTTGGCTACCTCCAATCCTTGTTTTAATGCCCCTGCTTTAAAACCGGTCCTGTCTTTACGGGTGATGTGCTTGATGTCAAGCCCGGTAGTTTGTAGCCTCCTTATTTGTAGGGATGTAGTTTGAAGTGATTCATCAGTAGAATCATCTAGTACTTGTATTTCAAGTTTCTCTCTTGGGTAATCTATTTTTGCTATATTATCAAGTAACCTCTGGATTACATACATCTCGTTATACACGGGTAGTTGTATGGTGACTACTGGAATTTCTTCAGGATTTTCAAAATCAAAAACAGGGCCTTGTGCAGTTTTTTTTCTAGCACCCAAATAATTTATAAGCAGGTTTAATTGCGCTATTGCGTAGATAAGTATGAGCAGTAGCGATACGGTATAGATAACCATAATAATGCCTTGAAGTATCATTTTTTTAGGGAGTATTTGAAAATCCAGGTTAAGATTTTGATCCCAGCAAAGATAGCACCTTTTAGGGTTCCCGACACTTTTGAGACTCCAATTCTATTGCGATATTTCATAGGAACCTCTACATAGCTATATTTTTGTTTTACTGCTTTTAATTGCATCTCAACGGTCCAGCCATAGGTTTTATCTTCCATATGTAAGGCAAGTAATTTAGAATATTTTATAGCCCTAAAAGGGCCAAGGTCTGTAAAGCGCGCACCAAAAAATAATTTCATAAGTTTAGTAGCCAGCCAGTTGCCAAATTTTTGAGGGTAGGTCATAGCACCCTTCTCCCTTAAAGCCCTTACTCTAGCTCCTATAACTAGGTCTATGTCTTTTTCTATAATTGGCGCTACAAGCTGTGATAACTGTTGGGGATAATCACTGTAGTCACCATCCAAAAAAACAATAATATCGGGTTTGGTTTCTTGTAATGAAATATAATTCATGCCACACAGACATGCATAACCATAACCTCTTTTGGGTTCATTTATGACTGTGGCACCAGCAGTTTTGGCAGCACTCTGTGTGTTGTCTGTTGAATTATTATTGACAACAATTATTTCTTTAACAATCTGAGGAATATCTTTTATAACATGCCCAATAGCATGCCCCTCGTTATAGGCAGGTATTATAACCTTGATTATCGTGCTCAATTTTTGTTATGTAGAAATGTTAAGTTCTTTTTGTTGTGCTGGAACAATATGTTTGTCAAAATACCAGGAAGACCATTTTTCAAAAGTTAAAAAAAGACTAACACCCAATAAAAGGGTTATAATAACAAGTAAGATTAAGTTTTTGCGCTTTCTTTTTGAATCAATGGCGCATTGATTTTGTTTTTTCTTGAAGGTATACACACCATAGAGGCCTATACATACTGCAATTGCTTTTAATACCCAGGCTCCTGTACCAGAACTTCCATCTTCATTGTAAAAAAAATCTGCGAAGGAGATGGCATATACACCACTCATAAGACCAAACATAAAGAGTATGGCCGGGGCTACACAGCATAAAATACCTGTAATTGCTGCACTAATAGAATATTTTAAACTCCATTTTAGAAGATTTGGATTTTTTTCAGAGGTCATATTTTATTTATTATTATCCAAAGTTACTAAATATGTTTTTCATAGTAGTGGTAAATATCGTCTGCAGAAGCACCCAACCATTTTTTGAGGTAAATCATCAAAAAATGATATTGCAACCTCCAAACCCCTTTTTTTTGATACAATCTTGCAGAGGTTATTATCCAATGTTGGATGACAACAAATTGCTTGCGTTTGTACAACTGGTTGATTAGTATTTGGTCTTCATAGATGAAATACTCTGGGTCAAACCCTCCTATTTCATTAAAAAGAGCTTTGGTTATAAACAGACTTTGGTCTCCCCCTCTGCAGGCGCTCCAATTAAAGCGTGTAGCCCAACCCACTAGAGCTAACCACCAATGATTGCTATCAAATTTCATTTTAAAACAACCTGCTAGGTGTTGTTTTTTTATCTGGGAGATAATAAGGCTGTCAAAATTTTCGGGAGGGTAAGAGTCTGCATGTAAAAAGTATAGAACTGAACCTACACTAGCTTTTGCCCCTGTATTCATTTGCTTGGCCCGTCCTCTTTGTGATTGGATGAGTTGTATAGCAATTGTTGAGGTTGAAGCGAATTGTTTGACCCTTTCTGCGGTATTGTCCTGGCTATGACCATCTACAACGATAATTTCAGAAATTTGCTCTACTGTCGATTTTTCACAAAGATGAGCCAAGAGCTTGTTAATAGTTGAGGCTTCATTTAAAACAGGGATGATAATACTAATACTGTTTGCAGCTTGAGGCATAGGGCTTTAGTTATTTAACTGCCAGTTGTAGTCCATGTATTTTATTGTTGCATTTCTATTTATAGTAATCTCTGCATAGGTATTAAGAAATTCAATTAAGGTTTGCTTTTTCTTAAAATCTCTAGCGAACCACTTAAATATTTTTGAGATTGTAAGGGTCTTTGCGGTGATTGTATTTCTTTGCGTGTCATTTATAAATCTCTTTGCGGCTTGCTGAAGTTGATCTTCTATTTTTGCTCCTGTGTAGGCCTCATTTAAGAGTGGTGGACATGAAAAAGAAGCGCAATTTATTGCAAAATGAATACGTGGGTCATTCATTTTTCTTAAAATTTGATGCTCTATGTTTTCGAGATTGTAGGTTTGCCCTGCAATGTTCCACAAAGACTGTTTCCAAGGATTATCAATATCTTTTATGGAGTTAAGGGGCTGGTTTCTAATAATTAGATCAATGGTCATTGCATTGTATGCATTGATCCAGTAGGCCAACTTTTCTTGTTTGCTCCACATTTTGTTTGGGGGATATTTACCAAGTGCAAACAGGTACATACGAAGCACAGTTCGATCTTTTTTGAATGCTTGGTAGTTTACCTTACCCAGGGGGCTCACATTTTTTTGTAGTAGGGCATTAAATCCTGAATGATCAAACACTTGTTTGTATATCGTATCTTTTGCAGTTGTTGTCTCCAAAAGTAGAGCGGGTAGGCCTTTTTGTTTTTTTTGAGGATGGATCTCTGAGGTTTCTGCGCTGGCAAAACAAGCAAATGTAACTAGTAAGATCTTCAGGTAGTGTTTCATTTTTGAGTTGTATTAACAGCAACCGCCCCCATCATAATGATAAGTAGACTCGCTAAGATAGATATCATCTCTTTTTAATGCCTTTAGCGCTCTGGCAGTTTTATCACAAATGGCTAGGGGTTGATTTTTTAGTAAAATATGCCCTTTATGATCATCAAAGAAATCCTCTGATCCATAATAAATAGCAGCTTTGCCAGTAAAAATACAAGGACCATCCTCTGGCATAGGATCTTTAATAGCCGCCACCTCTATAGATTCAATGTAGATTAGTTCTTGGGTTGGGTAATTTTTAGGATCTAGAACCCTGTAGGGCTTTCTGGCTCTAATTTCAATGGTTCCAAATCCAACATCAGTTAAAGCCTTTATATAGTCTTTTATAGGCAGGCTACCACTTAGACAAAGGGCACGAAGTCTCCCGTCATTTCTCAGGGTAGCATTCATTTGCTGCTCACAGGTTGGGTCACTCATTACTAGTTTTCCGTGAGGGGTTAATACGCGGTACATTTCTTGTATGGCGCGTTTTAAATCTTCTGCTTTAAAGATGTTAAACAAACAGTTTTGTGCAGCTACATCGATGCTATTATCATCAACGGGTAGATGAAGTGCATCCCCTTTTTTAAGTTCAACAAACTCAGAGCTAAACCAAGGATTTTCTGCTTCAGCAATTTTAAAATTTGCTGCGGAGGCCTCTAACATTTCGTCTACAACATCAATCCCAATAACACCACCTTTTTGGCGATTGAAGTAAGAAAATTGTAATAATTCCATACCGCCTCCAACTCCTACATAGAGCATTTTAGGATTATTTGATAAATCTCTAGCATGTACGGTACTTCCGCAGCCATAATTCATCTCTTGCATTATTTTAGGAATCTTTAATCCCGGGAGTTCCCAAATAGGATTTGTAGTACAACAAAGCCCAACATCTGGCGTAAGTGCTGCTTGTTTGTATACATCATGTGTGGTGTCTAGGTAGCTCATTGTTATTTTCTAAAGCGATTGTATAAGTTCTGTGAATAGGGTAATCATAGCAGGCTCTGCCTTCTGTGCTTGGCTAATTATATCTGAAATGTCAACAGGTTTTAAATTATCTGGATCGCACTCATCTGTAAGTACCGAGAGCGCCACAACAGGTATTTGCAAATGATTGGCAACAATAATTTCTGGCACTGTACTCATTCCTACCGCATCTGCACCTATGATTTTAAGATATCTATATTCTGCTCTGGTTTCTAGTTGAGGTCCAACAACACTTACATATACTCCCTTGTGTAGGTTGATGCCGTGTGCCAGGGCAATTTCTTCTATCTTGGTATTCATTACTGAGTCATAGGGCTGGTTCATGTCTACAAAACGCTCTCCAAGCTTTTCCACACCCTTAAAGGCTAGGGGAGAACCACCTTGCAAATTAATGTGATCATCAATAAGCATTATCTCTCCCTTTTTAAAGTTTAAATTTATTGCCCCAGAGGCATTACTAACAAATAATCTTGAAATCCCTAGACCTTTCATGACACGAACTGGAAAGGTTACATCAAAAAGCGAATACCCTTCATAGAGATGAAAACGTCCCTGCATTAACACTACTTTTTTTCCTGCTAATTCACCATAGATTAATTTTCCTTTATGAAACTCAACTGTTGCAGTCGGAAAATTAGGAATGTGGTTATAACTCATCTCTGCCTCTATGGCTACATGGTCAATTATTTTCCCCAAACCAGTACCCAGTATAATACCTATATCTGGAGTACCAAACCCTCTGTTTTGTAAAAATGTTACAGCTTCTTCGATGAACTTTATCATGTATACCTATTTTTTTAGATTTTTAAACCACTTACTAAAACCATGGTTGTTGTCCTATTATTGTATTGGGTGAACACAGGTTAACCTAAAGACTATGTGCCAGACAATCACCTCAAAAATACGGATTTAAAAAACTTAGTCTTTCAAGTGTCTGAAGAATTTTTTAAACACTTCAATGTCTTTTATATCTTCAAAGTAATCGATGTCATTTTTCTCTGGCAGGATAGATAAGGTCTCTTTAGTTAAATCTTGTATGGTATCTTCTAAAACTGATTGGGTTCCCCATTTTTTATTTTTAAAGAGGGAAGACTTTAACTGTTTCATACCCAAAAGATAATAGCCTCCGTCTTGCGCGGGGCCTATCACAAAGTTATTGTTTTCTAGCCTTAGAAAAGCATTTTCTATTTCTTGGGAACTAATGTCATACATATCACTACCAATAATAATTGCTTTTTGATATCCCATATCAAATAGTTCTGTGAATGCGTGTTGCATTTTTGCACCTAGATCATGGCCATGTTGTTCTTTTTTTCTGAAAATAGAGGTATCCCAACGATCAATTTCTTTAATTTTTTCTGAGTAATATACATACACATCTGCTGAAAGGGAGCGGGTTATTTTTACGGTATGGTCTAATAAAAACCGATATACATCAAGGGCACTTTGATCTCCAATTGTAGCTGCAAGGCGTGTTTTGCATTTGCCCAGTTCTGGATTTCTTGTAAAAACGATAAGTGCCATTTTTGAGCCTGGAGGATCAAATTCTTGTGTTGACCCTAGATTTCCAAGATTATTTTTAACCCCAATATTTGCCATAGTATCTCTGGAATATCGAATTTTTAATGAATCACCTTAACCCCATTGGTAAGCCATTTCCCCCATTTTTTTGAATACACATGGACGCTATCTGTTGGTTTTTGGTTTGCATTTACAAGTGGCAAGTTATTGTTTTTCCAATTAAAGATACCTCCGTAAAGGTTTTTGATATTTGTGTATCCTGCCTTTTCAAGTTCTTGAGCTATGTCTTCACTTCTTACCCCTAGGGAGCAATATACAATAACTTGGGTGTCTTTACTTTTGATTTTTTTTGATACTTTTTGCAGATTAAAATCCTTATAACCCGCATATAATGCACCCTTAATGTGGCTTACTTGGTATTCTTTTTCTTCCCTGGTATCCAGTACCACTAAAGTGGAGTCGTTTTGAATATTTACAAGTTTTTCTGCATATATGTAAGGAATGCTTTGTGTATTGTATCTTAATAAAACCTCTTCTATTGTTTGTTGTGCAAGGCTAGTTGTTGCTCCCAAAAAAAGTACTATGTAACAAAGTATCTTCATGTTTTTTATGATGTTACCACTCCCTGACAGCTGCTTCCTGCTCCTGCGGTACAGCCATAACAATGCTGGGAAATAACAATATTTCTGTGCCTTAAAATAGACTCATTATATTGGCTTATATGGGTTGTTTTACTGGCAATTTTAAGGTCAAGCATTTGATTGAAATCACAGTCGTACAAATACCCGTCCCAGGAAACTGAGATGGTATTGGTACACATTAGATTTTGCACCGCATTGGGATTATATGCATCAACGAGTTGGTACATATACTCTTCATAGTTATCACTTGCAATGAGATAATCTAAAAATCTAGAAATCGGGAGATTTGTGATGGCAAAAAGATGATGAAACTGTATATTAAAATCTTCTAAAAGGGCACTTTTAAATTCTTTTTCCATGCTTGCTTGATTCCCAGGAAGATAAGCCCCGTTAGGATTGTATACCAGGTCTAACTTCAAGCTACTGCCGGGCATACCATAGCCAACTGCATTTAAGTCTTGGAGGGCTTTTATGGAAAGATCAAACACTCCTTCACCGCGTTGTTTGTCTGTTTTACCTCTGGTCCAGTGGGGCATTGAGCTCACCACATGGATATTGTGTTTTTTAAAAAATTCTGGTAAATCATAATGTTTTTTATTGGCTCTTATGATGGTGAGGTTGCTTCTTACAATAAAATCATTAATACCAGCCAAACTTGCCTGTTCTACAAAACGTCTGAAATTAGGATTCATCTCTGGGGCACCTCCAGTTAGGTCAAGGGTATGCGCTCCTGTATTTTTTATTACCTCAAGACACTTTTGCATGGTTTCCCAGGTCATGATTTCTTTTCTGTCTGGTCCTGCATCTACATGACAGTGCTCACAAACTTGGTTACACATATAGCCAAGATTTAGCTGAAGGATTTCCAGCTTTTTTGGACGAAGTGGGAATTGATTTGTCTGCGATATTTTTTTTGCAAAAGTGGGAAGCTCTCCATCTGCGAAAATACCGCTATTTAAAATTTCTAATTGGCGGTTTGTATTAGCCAATTGGTTTTTTCTTTTACGCAGTGATTGTTGTTTATTTTTTCTCATTACAGTTGCTTTTTCTCAAAGCCATTATTTTAATATACACTATAATTTAAACCATACCCGTGAGTATCTTTTGCATACACAGGGTTACATTTCAAGCTTATTTACTTTGTTCATCATCATGGTGCCATGCACAAGGGTAGCCCCACTTTTAATGGCAGCTCCAACATGAATAGCTTCCATCATTTGTTCTTTGGTTACCCCACGTTCAAGCGAGTCTTTGGTGTAGGCATCTATACAATAAGGACATTGTTCTGTGTGTGAAACCGCCAGGGCAATTAACGATTTTTCACGGGCAGTAAGAGCTCCCTCCTCAAATACTGTCCCATAGTAGTCAAAAAATTTATTGCCAAGCTCCTCGCTCCACTGGGTTATTTTTCCAAATTTTCTAAGATCTTTAGGGTCGTAATAATTGTTTGCCATAGTTGATTTTATATTGGTGAATCACAAAGCATTCACTTGTGTTTAAGTTTTTAAAAAGTAAATATAAGCAATAGTATATAGGCAAAAGTATACAGCCTTACTTTGTGTTCTTATTTTTTTGAAACGCAATTAAAAATTACTTAGTATCAATGCTAACTAGCGCTTTATTTTTATTAATTTAGACCATTTCAGTGGGGTTTTATCTATGTAAACAAACAATTAAAAACTATAAAATGAAAGAAAACAATAACTCTGAAACACAGCAATTTCATGAAGATGAACTCCAACCAAAAGTAACAGGTATTGGTGGGGTTTTCTTTTTTTGTGAAGATACCCAAAAAACAAAAGATTGGTATTCAGAAAATTTAGGGTTGCAGATCAATCAATGGGGTTCTAGCATCGAATTTAGAAATGCCCACCGCCCAGAAGAAATTAACTATCTCCAGTGGAGCCCTTTTGAAAAGGATAGCCCTTATTTTTCACCCTCCAAAAAAGAATTTATGATTAATTACAGAGTCCAAAATATTGAGGCTCTTGTAGAAAAATTAAAGGCAAATAATGTGACTGTACTCGATACAATTCAAGCTTTTGATTATGGAAAATTTGTACATATTATGGATCACGAGGATAATAAAATAGAACTTTGGGAGCCTGTAGACGCTGTTTTTACAAAAATGGGTGGCAAAACAACCAAATAGCTTTTTATTGGTAATTACATGTGTTTGGAATAAAATTGGCTCAAATACTGGTATGGATTTTTTTCAAGGGACTCTTTGAAGCGTTGCTGAAATTTTTGGCTTTTGTATACTTTGTAGCCCATAGCGTGGTAGAAAAAAAGAAGGAATGTTTTGTAACTTAAAATAAAATTATCTGTGTTTACTTTTTCAAACATAGAGGTAGCATTTTCTGTGGCGCCTGTTTGTATCAAATAAAAAGTTTTCATTAGATGAAAGGTTTCCATGTAGTGAGGTTCTGGGTAGGCTTTTTGCCCAAGTTGTGTTTCTACTTGTTCAATAATCCAAGATAAGACCTTTAAATTGTTGGTTAGCATTCCAATTACCATTGGCTCATAAAATATTTGGTGTAATGGAGATGCCAACTGGCTAGCATTTGCAATTTTTTTAATCTCAAAAAAATACACATGTTTTTTTTCTGTAAGTAAAAAATTTGAAAAGTACCTTCCAACAAGTATAGGGTGCAGTGTCATCAATGTAGTGTCATCGATTTTGAGGTTTTTAATTTTTTTATTGTTTAGAAAGTTTCTAAGGTTCAACAAGCAGCTAACAAAAACCTTGTTTTCGTAGTCTTTTTTTTCACTGAAGTATTTTAAGAAAACGGCATAAAATCCATTTAAAGAAGAATAATCTACAAATATTTCAAAAATAGTGGTTTGGAAAAATTCTGTGCTGCAAAGCTCCTTGAATTCTCTTTTACTGAATTTTAAATTGCGTAGTAGGGTGCCTGTAGCATTTCCAATAATTAATTTTTGTTGGTAGGTGATGATGTTGTTTTTAAGCACATTTGATGTGAACAAAACATTTAATTCATCTATTCTTTTTGCCAATAAAAATTCTCGAATAAGATTTATTATCGGGAGGGTGATGTCTTCGTCTGTTTGTGATTTTTGTTCTAAGAATGAAAGAAGGGCTTTCGTGTTTTTATTACCCTTGAGTTCGTATAAACGCAAACGGCTCTCCCAACTTATTTGATAAGGGGTAGCATTTACAAAATGGTAATAAGATCGATAACCAACATAATTGCTTAATATGTTGAGGGTGTCCTTACGTGTTTTTACAGGTTTTGCAAAGCCATAGATACGCCTTAGTGTGTTATAACTTATGGTTTTATTTACTTGCTCCTGAATAACTACAGCTAATTTTTCGCAATCACCTCTATTTAAAATTTTAAAACCAAATTTTTTTTCAACTGCTTTTTTAAGAATGTCTTCCAATATAGTATGTGTATCATTTATGTATCACAATATAAAGTAATTTTTTAAGACATTAAAAATCATGTATAGCATTGCTTGTGCTTTAGCTGATGGTGGAGGCAAACCTATATTCAAAAAAAAAACCCACTTAAAAGTGGGTTTTTGGTGGTGCCTCCAGGAAGAAATTACTTTATTTCATTTAATCTCAAAAACACCTAAATCATTAAAAATTAATGATATAACATCATTTTTATTATAAAGACATAAAATGAAATAAAGACAAATAAACT
>CATEMS010000216.1 GCA_949507465.1 Flavobacteriaceae bacterium | reverse complement strand
GGTTATACCCGTATCATCAAGTTGGGTAACCGTCTTGGAGATAATGCAGATATGGCAATGATAGAACTAGTTGATTACAATCAGGTATACAACCCAGGTAAGGCTAAGAAGTCTAAATCTACACGTCGTAGCCGTCGTGGTGGTGGAGGTAGTAAACCAGCTGCCGCACCAGTTGTAGAAGCAACACAATCAAAAGAGGAAGAATAAATGATTTTTTCTCCACAAATAAAAAGGGATAAACATTCAAATGTTTATCCCTTTTTATTTAAAACAATGTTAAAAAATTATGATAAATCAATAACCAAAAACAACAACTAGAATTGTATTTTTGTGTAACAATTTATTACTATCATGAAATACCAAACAAGAAAAAAAGCGCTGATACTCCTTGCCGATGGGACCATATTCCATGGAAAGGCAGTTGGTGGTAAACAAGGTACTGCTTTTGGCGAAGTATGTTTTAATACAGGAATGACAGGATATCAGGAAATATTTACAGATCCCTCCTATTTTGGGCAACTTATGGTAACCACTAATGCCCACATTGGTAATTATGGGGTCAATAATCAAGAAGCTGAATCTGAGGGTGTTAAAATAGCGGGTTTAATTTGTAGAAATTTTAGTTACAATTTCTCAAGAGACTTAGCAGATGATTCTTTAGAGAATTTTTTAAATCAAAACAATTTACTAGCCATAAGTGATGTGGATACCCGCGCTTTGGTTGGATATATTCGTGATAACGGAGCTCAAAACGCAGTAATTTCTACAGATGTTGAAAATATTGAGTTACTTAAAAAACAATTGGCTGAGGTTCCTCAAATGAAAGGTTTAGAGCTTGCCAGTAAGGTCTCTACCAAAGAACCTTATTTTTTTGGCGATGAAAATGCTAGTTATAAAATCTCTGCCTTAGATATTGGTATTAAAAAGAACATACTCAGAAATTTATCCAAAAGAGATTGTTACATCAAGGTTTTTCCTTACAATTCTTCTTTTTCTGAATTATCTTCCTTTAATCCAGATGGATATTTTTTAAGTAATGGTCCAGGAGATCCTGAGCCCCTTCACCAGGCTATTGCAACAGCAAAAGATATACTAGCCTCAAATAAGCCATTATTTGGTATTTGTTTGGGTCACCAAGTGCTGGCTTTGGCCAACGGGATTTCTACCTTTAAGATGCACAATGGCCACAGGGGTATAAACCACCCTATAAAAAACCTGTTAACTGGGAAGGGAGAAATAACTTCTCAAAACCATGGTTTTGCAATAGACAGAGAAGAGACTCAACAACATCCTGATGTAGAAATCACCCATGTACATCTCAATGATAACACTGTAGCTGGTATTAGAATTAAAAACAAGCCAGTTTTTTCTGTTCAGTATCATCCAGAGGCCAGCCCTGGACCTCATGATGCGAGTTACTTGTTTGATCAGTTTATAGAAAACATAAAAAAATCAATAGCCAATGTTTAAATTGCATTGTTGAAACATTAAAAAAAATAAATTATGAGTAGTATCATTGACATTCACGCAAGACAAATTTTTGATTCTAGAGGAAACCCAACAGTAGAAGTTGATGTGGTTACAGAGAATGGATATGTAGGTCGCGCAGCAGTTCCCTCTGGAGCATCTACCGGAGAACATGAAGCAGTAGAGCTTCGTGATGCAGAAGATGCTTATATGGGTAAAGGAGTTTCAAAGGCCATTGCAAATGTAAATGATGTTATTTCACAATCTCTTTTAGGAGTATCTGTTTTTGAGCAAACTCAAATTGATCAAATGATGATTGATCTAGATGGAACTCCAAACAAATCTAAGCTTGGCGCAAATGCTATTTTAGGCGTTTCACTAGCAGCTGCAAAGGCTGCTGCCAATGAATTAGGATTGCCCCTGTATCGCTACATAGGTGGAGTTAGTGCCAACACCCTACCGGTACCTATGATGAATATTATAAATGGAGGCTCACACAGTGATGCTCCTATTGCTTTTCAAGAATTTATGGTCATGCCAGTAAAGGCAACTTCTTTCTCTCAGGCAATGCGTATGGGTTCTGAAATTTTCCATAACTTAAAAAAGGTACTCCACGATAGAGGTCTAAGCACAGCTGTCGGAGACGAAGGTGGTTTTGCTCCTTCTCTTGATGGTACTGAAGATGCGCTAGATACCATTAAAAAAGCGGTCGAAAACGCTGGTTATAGCTTTGGAGATCAAATTATGGTAGCTTTGGATTGTGCTGCTGCAGAGTTTTATGT
>CATEMS010000215.1 GCA_949507465.1 Flavobacteriaceae bacterium | reverse complement strand
GTCTCGTAAAATTGCAGAGCTTGGTATTTACCCAGCGGTTGATCCATTAGATTCTACCTCAAGAATTTTAACAGCTGCTATTTTGGGTGATGAGCATTATGATTGTGCACAGCGAGTAAAAATGTTATTACAACGTTACAAGGAGTTACAAGATATCATCGCCATTTTAGGTATGGAAGAATTATCTGAGGAAGATAAACTTGCAGTAAACCGTGCGCGTCGTGTACAACGTTTTTTATCTCAACCATTCCACGTAGCAGAACAGTTTACAGGAATACCCGGAGTATTGGTTGATATTAAAGAAACCATCAAAGGGTTTAACATGATTATGGATGGTGAGTTAGACCACCTTCCAGAGGCAGCATTTAACTTGAAAGGTTCTATAGAAGAAGCTATCGAGGCTGGAGAGAAAATGTTAACTGAGGCCTAATTAATCTAGGATATCTTAATTCAATAGTATGTATTTAGAAATAGTAAGTCCAGAGGCTTCACTGGTAGCCGGAGAAATAGAAAGCATCACACTTCCTGGAATTAACGGTGAGTTTCAGATGTTGAACAATCATGCGGCTATTGTATCTCTTTTAAGCCAAGGAAAAGTAACATTTGCTGGAAGCCCAACTATTGCACCTGGATTTGAAAACAAATTCACTCAGCAAGAGGGTAAATGGGTACTTGAGATTTCTGGAGGTACTGTTGAGATGAACAATAACAAAGTAATTGTACTTGCAGACTAAAGCAAGGAAAATATTTTTTAAACCCCAATTACAGAAATGCAGTTGGGGTTTTTTGTTTTAATGCGCCAGGGTAAAATCAACTTGGTTTATTTGTAAAAGAAGCCTTTCAATCTCTTTGATTTGTAGAGAGCTTCTGTATCTTTGGATGATGTTGCCCAATAAACTACAAGATAAAATAGATGCAAGAGTAAAAGACAACTCCCTTAGATCTTTGGATGTACGCCAAGATTTAATTGACTTTTCAAGCAATGACTATCTTGGCTTTAGCCGCTCAAAAAAGATATACGACGCCGCAAGCGCTACCTTAAAAAAATTACAACATCAAGTAAATGGAGCTACAGGGTCAAGGCTTTTAACTGCAAATCACCCTCTGTACCATGTTACAGAAAAACAAATAGCACGTTTTCATAACTCGCCATCTGCTCTTATTTTCAATAGTGGATATGATGCAAACATTGGCTTTTTCTCGAGTGTACCCCAAAGGGGAGATGTGATCCTCTATGACAGGCTCTGCCATGCCTCTATTAGAGACGGTATTACCATGAGTCATGCCAAGGGACATAAGTTTGCTCATAACAATTTACAGGCCTTAGAGGCTCTTTTGAAAGCTCATAAACAAACCAGTAAAACAGGTGCAGAAATTTATGTTGTTACAGAGGCTGTGTTTTCTATGGATGGAGATATCCCTCCACTAAATGCCATAGCCACTTTGTGTAAAAAACACAAGGCCTTTTTAATTGTAGACCAGGCCCACGCCACTGGTGTTGTTGGCCCAAAGGGCAAAGGCCTTATTCAAGAATTAGCCATAGAAGACCTAATATTTGCACGTATAGTAACCTTTGGTAAAGCTCTTGGTTGTCATGGGGCAGCTATTTTGGCAAGCGGTGAGTTGAAGAATTATTTGGTAAACTTTGCAAGAAGTTTTATCTACACCACAGCATTACCAGCTCATGCTCTGGCCACCATTGGGGCAGCATACACTGAACTTGAGAACAACAGCGATGTCATAAAAAAATTACAAAATAATATTACATTGTTGCAAGGGTGTATTGTTAAGGAGCAATTAACCCCTTACTTTATTCCAAGTACCACCGCGATACATAGCTGTGTTATAAAAGGCAATAAAGCTACCAAAGATATCTCAGTGTTACTGCAGCAAAACAAGTTTGATGTCAAGGCTATTTTGTCTCCAACGGTTCCAAAAGGGCAAGAACGCCTGCGTATTTGCTTGCATAGCTATAATACAAAAGAAGATATAACAACCTTAGTAAGGCTTCTTAAAGAATTTTTGACACCTTAAAAGTGTATTACTGGCTTGCTGTTTTCTTTATAGTGAGATAAGCAGTTTGTTGTATATATTTATACCATGAAAAATCAAACCTATTTCATCACAGGGATTTCTACAGAGGTGGGTAAAACAATAGCCTCAGCCATTGTAACTCAGGCCTTGCAGGCAGATTACTGGAAACCTGTACAAGCTGGAGAGTTGCACCACAGTGATTCACACACCGTGCAGCAATTAGTGTCCAATCCAAACACAAAATTTCATGCTTCGGCATTTAACTTAGAAACGCCCATGAGCCCTCATGCCGCTGCAAAAATTGACGGTGTTAGTCTTTCAGTACAACAAATAAAAAGACCTAAAACCAAAAACAATTTGGTTATAGAAGGTGCTGGAGGTCTTTTAGTTCCTTTAAATGACACCCAAAGCATCGCAGATTTGATCCTCCCCTCAGATAAAGTAATTGTGGTTTCTCGCCATTATCTTGGAAGTATAAATCATACCCTACTAACCATCGAGGCATTAAAAGCAAGGGCAATACCCATATTTGGCATACTATTTAATGGAGACAAACATCCCACAACAGAGGCTATTATTGCCAAAATGAGTGGCGTTTCTATACTAGGACGCATTGATCAAGAACCCTATTTTGACCAAAATGTAGTCAAGCAATATGCTCAAGATTTTAAATCAAAACTCTAGAAAATAGAAGCACACACTTTATTTTTTAGTCCCATAGAATATATCCAGTCTTGCAAAATTAGTAACTTTGTTTTATGAGTTTAACAAAGCGTGACGGAGCCCATATTTGGCATCCTTTAACCCAGCACCAAACGGCAAGTCCACCCCTGGCAATTGTCAAGACCATGGGAACGCGTTTGATAGACCACAACGGGAACAGTTATATTGACGGGATTTCATCTTGGTACACTGCCATGTTTGGACATTGTAACCCATACATCACCCAGGCAATGACAGAACAAATGAAAACCTTAGATTTTGTTATGTTTAGTGGTTTTACTCACGAGCCGGCTATTGAACTTTCAGAGAAATTAACAGCCATCCTTCCTGATAATCAGCAAAAAATATTTTTTAATGACAATGGCTCTACCGCGGTAGAGGCAGCCATTAAAATGGCGATACAGTACTATGATAATAAATCTCAAAAAAGAGATACCCTTATAGCTTTTGAGAATGGTTTTCATGGAGACACCTTCGCAGCGATGAGCGCCTCAGGAATATCCTCTTACAATGGTCCTTTTGAAGATTTTTTGTTGAAAGTAAAACGCATTGCTACCCCTACAGAAGACAATTTGGAAGAAGTATTAGCTACATTAAAAGCCATACTTGACACACATAAGTGTGTAGGATTTATATTTGAACCACTGGTGCAAGGGGCAGCCGGCATGAAATTTCATAGCCAACAAGGTTTAGACAAATTAATTGCTACTTGTAAAGCGCAGGATGTGATTTGTATCGCAGATGAAATCATGACTGGTTTT
>CATEMS010000214.1 GCA_949507465.1 Flavobacteriaceae bacterium | reverse complement strand
GGAGTATTAAGAAGAACAGGTCATACTGAAGCTGCTGTTGATTTGTCAAGATTAGCTGGATTTAAACCTGCTGGTGTATTATGTGAAATAATGAATGAAGATGGAACAATGGCAAGACTCCCAGAGCTTGCTAAGGTTGCTAAAAAGTTTGATTTGAAATTGGTTTCTATTGAGGATTTAGTTGCCTATAGAATGGAGCACGATTCATTAATAGAAAAAGAGGAAGATTTTACCATCAACACCAACTTTGGGAAATATCGTTTACGCGCCTACAAGCAAACTACAAATGACCAAATACATATTGCCCTTACCAGAGGAAATTGGGAAAAAAATGAGCCGGTTTTAGTGCGTATGAACTCAACCCTTGTTAACAACGATATTCTAGGGACTTTAACCAGCAGTGTGGATAAAAAACTAGATGACATGTTTAGTGTTTTAGAACAACAAGGTAAAGGCGCCATGGTATTTATCAACCAACAAAGCCAATCATTTAATCTTATCAATAGACTTAAAACACTAAAACAGGTACAAAAAGACAATGAAATCACTAAAGCACCCAATATTAAAATGGATACAAGAGATTTTGGGATAGGTGCTCAAATCCTTCATGATTTGGGAATTCAAAAAATAAAATTAATGTCTAATACCAAACAAGAAAAAAGAGTTGGTATGGTTGGATACGGCCTAGAAATTACAGACTATGTAGGCTACTAAAACTTAATTTATTACTCACACAACACACCTATAGCTTTTGTCCTACCTCTTCACTAAAAGCATCCTTTAACCCTATGAAACAAAATCCTGATAGTAATAGTACAGATGCAACTAAAAAAAACAAAGTGACAGTGGTCTCTGCATTTAAAACCATTATATGGCCCCGTAGAAACCTTGTTTTTATTGGGCTTTTATTAATTATCATTGGGCGTCTGGCAGGATTTGTACTTCCTTTAAAATCTAAAGCGCTTTTAGATAGCATCATACCCAACAAAGATCTCCAAGGATTATACAGTATGCTTTGGATGGTTGGTGTAGCGCTTTTAGTTCAAGCAGTAACCTCTTTTTTATTGACACGTATTTTAAGTGTACAGGCACAGTACCTCATAAGTGAATTACGAGCACAGGTTCAAAAAAAAGTACTCTCCCTTCCGATTCATTTTTTCGACAACAATAAATCTGGAGCCTTGGTTTCTAGAATTATGAGTGATGTCGAGGGAGTGCGAAACCTGATCGGTACAGGACTGGTCCAACTTGTTGGGGGTAGCATCACCGCAATTATTTCTGTGGTGTTACTCATTAAAATAAATCCATGGATGACCCTATTTGTTTTCCTACCCGTGGCAATTTTTGGCGTGGTAGCACTAAAAGCATTTAAATACATCAGACCCATATTTCGAGTTCGCGGAAAGATAAACGCCCAGGTAAAGGGTAGACTTACAGAAACTTTGGCTGGAGTAAGGGTTATTAAAGGATTCAACGCAGAAGCGCAAGAAAACCAAATTTTTGAGAAAGGAGTAGATCAATTATTTCAGAACGTCAAAAAGAGTCTAACGGCAACGGCAATAATGACCAGCTCCTCAACTTTTTTATTAGGTCTTGCCTCAGTGGGTATTATGGGTATTGGGGGTTATTATATGATACAGAGTACTATGACAGTAGGAGATTTTTTACTATTCACCCTCCTTCTAGGTTTTATGATAGCTCCTATTGTACAAATGAGTAATATAGGTAGCCAACTCACAGAGGCGCTAGCTGGTTTGGACAGAACTGAAGAACTCATGAACCTCACTGGAGAGGATGATCTAGAAAACCGAAATATTATTTTAGATGATATTCAAGGAGAGCTTGAGTTTAATGATGTAAGCTTTGCCTACAATGATGGAGAAAATGTATTGCACAATATTAATCTAAGTGTAAAGCAAGGGGATGTGATTGCACTAGTTGGGAGCTCTGGTTCTGGAAAGTCAACCATTGCTGGATTGTGTGCTACTTTTCTAACACCGCAATCTGGGAGTATTACCATGGATGGCGTTGATCTGGCAAATGTTAAATTAAGTAGTTATCGCAAACATCTTGGAGTAGTTTTACAAGATGAGTTTTTGTTTGAAGGAACCATCCGTGAAAATATTTTATTCTCTAGACCAAAGGCAACTCAAAAACAATTACTTACGGCAGTAAAGGCAGGGTATGTAAATGAATTTACCGATCGTTTTGATCAGGGTCTTGATACGCTCATTGGAGAACGTGGTGTAAAACTATCTGGAGGACAAAGACAGCGTATTGCAATTGCAAGAGCGATACTTGCAGATCCAAAAATTATTATTTTGGATGAAGCTACTTCAAATCTAGATACACAGAGCGAGTCATTGATTCAAAAATCATTAGAGACCCTTACAAAAAACAGAACAACAATTGTTATTGCCCACAGACTCAGTACCATCAAACGTGCAGACCAAATTCTGGTGATAGAAAATGGTAAAATTGCTGAACAAGGTGACCACAACACCTTGATAGAAAAACAAGGTAGGTATCATGATTTATATACCTATCAAGCTAAGATATAATTCTACAACTCAATAATCACTTTTTCTATACCACGGCGCACTTTAGCTAAGCTAGAGAAGGTATCGTCATCTGCACGGTAACCTACAGCTAGTACTAATACAGACTGCAACCCTTTTTCTGTAAGGCTTAGAAAAGAATCATACTTTTGAGGTTCAAACCCCTCAATTGGGCATGCGTCAATCTTCTCTAGGGCACAAACAGTAAGCAAATTTCCAAGAGCTAGATAGGCCTGTTTAGCCATCCAGGTATTGATCTGTGATGGGTCTTTTTGAGAAAAGTCTTTGGTGAGAAAATCTTCAAAAGGCTGCACAATTTCTCTAGGTGTTTCTCGCAGAGATACCAAAGCATCAAAATATTCTTTGATATAATTTGAAGATATTTTTGTCTCAGTACACAAAACTAAAACCTCAGAACAATCTGCAACCTGCTGTTGGTTCATGGTTAATCCAACCAGGTCTTGCTTTATCTTTTGATTAGAAATTACTAGCATTTTTAAGGGTTGTAACCCATAGGATGTGGCTGTGAGATTGAATGCGTTTTTAAGAATAGATAATTTTTCTTCTGAAAGTTTTTTTGTTGTATCAAATTTTTTACACGCATAGCGCCATTTTAATTTTTCAAGTATTTCTGAGCTCATATCTATGGTTTTTATGTACTAGGTAGCCTTAGCTAGGGATTTGGTATTATTTCAAAAACTTAAACCTTTTGTGAGTCCAAAAATAATAGGATGGATCCTTCTGAATTAGTTTTGTTAAAATTGTGGCGTAGGCATCGGTGATTGCAAAATCTGGATACTTACTTGGGGTATCTGCAAGAACACTAAACGTTGAGGTATAATAGCCTCTTTTTACCCTTGTTGTTCCTAAAAATAATACGGGTAAATCATATTGCTTTGATAATTTCTCTACCCCAGTAAAAAAAGGGGTGTTAACACCTAAAAAATTTGAAAAATGTTTCCCTCTTGGATTTGAAGGGGATTGATCCATAATAAAACCAAACAAAGCAAAACCTTTTTTTTGAGCTAGGACCTCTTTTATCTTGCTTCTAGCCTCCTTATTAGGCACTAATGTTGTATCCCATTTACTACGAATATCACGAATCATTTTATCAAAATATGGATTCTTTATCTTTTTGTAAACAGCGTATCCAGGATGCCCTTTAAGGATTGTTTGTAACGCAAATATCCACTCATAACTGGCATAATGACCCATGGTAAGGATTACAGGCTGTCCTTTGTCAACATATTTTTGCAAGACTTCGAAATTTGTAAATAAATAACGATCTCTAAGGGTTTGTTCTGAAATACTAAGGGTCTTGATTACCTCAATAAACAAGTCACAAAAATGGTGATAAAAACGCTTCTGGGTTGCCTTTAAAGTTGCCGTGTCCATGTCAGGAAATGCAGTTTTTAAATTAAAACGAACCACATCTTTGCGATACCCAACAATATAATACAGGATAAAAAACACCAAATCACTGATGACATACAACACCCTAAAAGGAAGTTTAGACAACAACCATAAAAAGGGATAGACAAGTGCGAAAATTAATAAAGACATGTATTAGTTTTATCAGTACAAGGGCAAATATACCCTTAAAATACTTAGAATTGTAGCTGTTTTCTTTATCACCTATAATTGAAATACCTAGACCACAGGTATTGCAGTCTCTCTAATAGATGCAAAACCACCTGTTACATTTATACCCCCATGAATCCCTCTACTCTTTAAAATAGAAGCAGCAATGACAGATCGGTATCCTCCCGCACAAGGGATATAAAAGGGCGATGATTTTGGAAATAAATCCAAATAATCATTGATAAAATCAAGAGGAGTGTGTCTGGCCTTTTCAATATGAGAAGAAGAGAACTCTCCTTGTTTTCTCACATCAAAAACTGGCATCTTTTTATCTAAGGCATCTTTTAGGGAGTGTGCAGATACAGTTTGCATGGTATCAATTTGTTTTGCTGCATTTTGCCATGCGGCAATACCACCTTTTAAAAAGCCAAGGGTATTATCAAAACCAACACGAGATAGGCGCGTAATAACCTCAGACTCCCTGTTTGGTGGGGTGACCAATAAAATTGGTTGTTTCACATCTTTGATAAGCGCTCCAACCCAAGGAGCAAAACCACCATCTATACCAATAAAAATAGAATTAGGGATATGACCTTTCATATATTCAAGTTGATCTCTAACGTCTAAAATAATTGCACCAGTTTGGTTGGCTATCACTTCAAAATCTTCAGCAGTTAAGGGTACACAGGCCCTTTCAATAATAGTGTCAAGATGTTCATAGCCCTGTTTGTTCATTTTTACATTTAAAGGGAAGTAGGCAGGTGGGGCTAGCAGGCCGTCTGTAACCTCTTTAATGAATTCTGCTTTGGTCATATCCTCTCGTAAGGCATAATTCATTTGTTTTTGATTCCCAAGTGTGTCTACGGTTTGGTCCATCATATTTTTTCCACAGGCAGAACCTGAGCCGTGAGCCGGATACACAATCACATCATCAGGCAGGGGCATAATTTTAGTTCTCAAACTATCAAACAAAATACCTGCAAGTTGTTCTTGGGTAACATCTGCAGATTTTTGAGCCAAGTCTGGTCTTCCTACATCACCCAAAAAAAGTGTATCTCCAGTAAAAATAGCATGTTGTTTTCCTGATGGGTCACGTAATAAATAGGTGGTGCTCTCCATGGTATGACCTGGAGTGTGCAAAACTGTAACGGTAATATCACCTATGGTAAAAACCTCATTGTCTTTGGCAATATGAGCATCAAAAGAAGTAGTTGCATTAGGGCCAAATACAATGGTTGCTCCTGTTTTATTTGACAATGAAAGATGACCGCTTACAAAATCTGCATGAAAATGCGTTTCAAAAATATAGGTAATGGTTGCCTTATCTCGTTTTGCTCTTTGCAGGTAGGGCTCGGTTTCTCTTAATGGATCAATAACAAAAGCCTCTCCATTACTCTCTATATAGTAGGCTCCTTGTGATAGACATCCTGTATATAATTGTTCAATCTTCATACTTTTATTTTGATACAAAGATACTAATAGTTGGCAAAAACTAAATTACAATACCTTGTAAAGAGGAGGTAAAATTTTATGGTAAAACAATAACACAGGTCTTAAAAAATGAATATTTTGCATTATAATTTAAAATTCCCTATAACCTTATGAAATATCATACAATTACCTTGCTTGCTTTATTAACAGTGGCAAGTTCATTTGCTCAAAACACAACAGAGGAAAAACAAAAATCAGTAGAAGATTATGCTGCAACTATCACCTCTAAAGAGCTAAAAGAAATGTTATACATCTATGCTGGTGATGATATGCGAGGAAGAATGACAGGATCTAAAGGGCAAAAATTAGCCGTCAACTATTTAAAAGATTTTTATGTGGCACAGGGGATTAATTCTGCTTTAAAGGACGGCACTTATTTCCAAACAGTTCCTGCACAATACCTCACAAGATTAAAAGAGCCTGCAGATTCTGAAAACGTAGTTGCCTTTATAGAAGGGAGTGAATTTCCGGATGAAATCATTGTACTCTCTGCCCACCTTGATCATGTTGGTGTAGATCAAAACGGTAATGTTTTTAATGGCGCAGATGATGACGGTAGCGGAACTATAGCCATGTTAGAAATGGCAGAGGCCTTCCAAAGAGCAGTAAAAGAAGGTAATGGCCCAAGAAGATCTATTTTGTTTTTACATGTTACAGGAGAAGAAATTGGGTTGTACGGTTCTAGATATTACACAGAGAATCCAATATTTCCCCTGGAAAATACTGTTTGTAATTTAAATACAGATATGATTGGCCGTATAGCACCAGACAAAGTAGATACGCCAAATTATATTTATCTAATTGGAAGTGACCGATTAAGCCAAGAGCTGCATGATGTCTCAGCACAAATTGCAAAAAAATACAGTGATTTAGAAATAGACTACACCTACAATGATCCAGAGGATCCCAATCGTTTCTATTTCAGAAGTGATCATTATAACTTTGCAAAAAAAAACATTCCTGTTATTTTCTATTTCAATGGAGTTCATGAAGATTATCACAAAATCTCTGATACCCCAGATAAGATAGCATATGACTTAATGGCAAAAAGAACAAAACTTATTTTTCACACTGCTTGGGAAATAGCCAATCGAGAAAAACGTATCACCGCAGATAAGTTATAACTAAGCTATATACCAAATAAAAAACTGCCTCAAAGGGCAGTTTTTTATTTGGTTTAAGTGAATCTTTATATTTCTTTATTGACATCCCATGCCTCAAGATAATCTGCTACTGCCTTCACAAATTGACCTCCTAAAGCTCCGTTTATAACTCTGTGATCATAACTATGGCTTAAAAACATTTTATAACGAATCCCTACAAAGTCTCCCTGTGATGTTTCTATCACAGCAGGAACTTTACGTATGGCTCCAAGGGCTAAAATACCAACTTGTGGTTGGTTTATAATAGGTGTACCCATGATACTTCCGAAAGTTCCTACATTGGTCACCGTGTAGGTTCCTCCTTGTATATCATCAGGTTTTAGTTTATTTTCTCTTGCACGAGTAGCCAAATCATTTACTGCCTTTGTCATGCCCACAAGATTCAATTGATCTGCATTTTTAATTACAGGAACAATTAAATTCCCGTCAGGTAATGCGGCAGCCATTCCTAGGTTAATGTTTTTTCGTTTGATGATCTTATCACCATCCAATGCTATATTCATCATCGGAAAAACTTTTAAAGCTTTTGCAACAGCCTCCATGAATATGGGTGTGAATGTTAAATTCTCCCCCTCTCGGGCCATAAATGAAGTCTTTACTTTTTTGCGCCAATTCCAGATATTAGTCACATCTGCTTCAATAAATGATTGAACATGCGCACTTGTTTGAACGCTGGCTACCATATGATGGGCAATTAATTTACCCATTCGTGTCATTTCTATGATTTCATCACTGCCATTTACAGAAACGGGTGTCTCTTTTGCCTGAAGCGCTACTGGTTTTGAAACAGAGGTGCCCGCTCCCCTATTTTTTAGGTAGTCTAGCATATCGTTTTTAGAAACTCGGCCATCCTTTCCTGTTCCTACTATAGCATCTAATTCTTCTTGTGAGATATTTTCTTTTTGGGCTATTTTTTTTACCAGTGGAGAGTAAAATCTCCCTTGAGTATTAGACACTACAACTGGCGTAGCAACCGCCTGTTTTGCTTCACTAACTCTGGCAGCTACTTGCTTTACAGCTTCGGTATTTTCTGTAGTATTTTCTGTAGTATTTTCAGGGGGTTCAACGGCAGGTGTATCGCTATTTGTTTCAATGATAGCCATTGTTTGCCCCACTTGAACAACATCATCTGCGTTAAACAAAATCTCAACCAAAACACCATCAACCTCACTTGGCACTTCACTATCTACTTTATCTGTAGCAATTTCTAGTACGGGTTCGTCTGCCTCTATGGTATCACCAATGTTTTTTAACCAGTTAGTTACCGTAGCCTCGGCAACACTCTCGCCCATTTTTGGAAGCTTTAATTCAAATTTAGCCATAGTGGAGTTATAAAATAACGTTTAACATTATGCTGCGAAATTAATAAAATTTTACAGGAACTTATTTACTTTTATTAAAAAACAAGCACACTGCCCTTTTGATCACTTTGGTCGCTACCTAGAATAAAATCACAGTTTTGCGGACGAATTCTAAAGTGATTGCCACGACCTTGCAACTGCTTCATGACAGTAAAAATTTGATCATAAGACATATATGCAGCATCAAATATAAATAAGCTATTGTGATGCAATGAGTCTTGAAATATACTTTTTGAGCAAGCCTTTAAAGGCAGGTCAACAACTGCTGAAATTTTAGAAAACAAAGCTAGATCTTCTGTCATGACATATCCGGCTTGAATGTTTTTGGCCTTCGGTGTATCAGAGGAAGAGTGGGAGAAAAGATGTGTTTGAAACCAAACCATACATTTTATTACCCCATCTATCAAAAAATTTGTAGTAAAATGTTTTTCATAAAAAATAGCCATCGCTCCATAAAAACGCTGTAAATAAATTTTATTTTTAGTGGTGCTTTCTCCTTTATAATGAAGAGTAAGGGCGGTTCCTAAATAATAATTTTTAAATCCTGCTTTTTCTAATTTGTAAGACAAATCTATGTCTTCACCATACATAAAATAATCCTGATCAAAACCATTAACTTTTTTATATACCGAGCGTTTTAAGAGCATAAAAGCCCCCACCAATACGGGTACATTTCCCTTTTCATTGTCAGGAATAGCAGCCGCATAATATTTGTTAGAAAAGCCTAGGAGCTTTAATGCAGAGACCAAAGGTGTTGGTAAATTTCTCTTACTCTCTGGCAGAAAACATCCTGTGCCGTCCATAAGATAGCAGCCTAGAGCACCTAGATCCTTGAGAGAATTTGCATAATCAAGGGATTTTGTAAACACATCTTCTGCAACTGCAGTATCTGGATTTAAAATACAAACATAATCTCCTTTTGCAATTGCAACTCCCTGATTGTTTGCAGTGCTAAAACCAACATTGTTTTTATTCTCTATGAGCCTCAGTGATGGAAAATTATCTTTTACCATTTTACAACTATCATCTGTGGAATTATTATCTACAATAATAATTTCTGAATCAATAGCCCGAGTTGCTTTTTGGACACTCAAGATACACTGCTCTAAAAAATAGCGGACGTTGTAATTGACAATAATGACAGATAGTATCAAAACTCTAGTTTTTTTTCAAAGAACTCTCAAAAGGAATTCTATTAATAATACTGCGCCCTAGGGTAACCTCATCTGCATATTCCAACTCATCACCCACAGATATTCCCCTTGCGATGGTTGTTGTTTTAACAGCAAAATCCTCGATTTGTTTAAAGATATAAAAATTGGTTGTATCTCCTTCCATTGTTGAGCTCAATGCAAATATAAGCTCATCTATTTGGCCATTTTTTACCTTTTGCACCAAGGAATCTATGGTTAAATCTAGGGGGCCAATACCATCCATTGGTGATATTTTACCTCCCAAAACATGATAGTGTCCTCGGTATTGACTAGTTGCCTCTATGGCCATTACATCCCTTATATCTTCAACCACACACACTAATTTTTGGGATCGGTTAGGGCTAGCGCAAATTTCACACAGCTTTGCGTCACTTAAATTATGACAACTACTACAAAAGTTTATTTGCTCTCTAAGGGCTATCAAACTTTGAGCCAAGCCTTGAGTTTGTTGAAGGGGCTGTTTTAACATATGAAGTACCAAACGAAGTGCCGTTCGCTTACCTATTCCTGGCAATTGAGACATTTCATTTACGGCATTTTCAAGAAGTTTTGAAGAAAAATCCATAGCCCGAAAGATAAAAAAAAGCTTCGAAAAAACGTGTGATAATACCTCTTATAAATTTACATACCAAGGGGTACTGATCAATCAAATACTTTAAAGCATCTATAAATAATAGGATAGTTGGTTAATGCAGGGTAAACTTTTATATTTTTACCTACAGGTAAATATTTCAGAAACATTTTATGCAACCAGTTCACATTATT
>CATEMS010000213.1 GCA_949507465.1 Flavobacteriaceae bacterium | reverse complement strand
TTCAGATAGATACAGAGCTGCAAAGAAAGTTAACGATGCTGCGCTTATCAAAAAACTACAACAAGAAAATGTAGTGGTAACCAAAAATGAGGTTGCCTATAAGAGAAATTTCGCTAAAGAAAATCCAAATTCTATTTTTGGTTTATTACTTGTTTCTGAAATGCTAAGTCAAAAACAATTAAATGCAAGAGAAGCCTCTGATCTAGTTGCAAACTTTAGCCCAAAGATTAAAAGTACAAGCATTGCTAAAGAAATAATTAGCACGGCACAAAACCTAAAAAAAAGTGATGTTGGTGGCCAAGCCCCTTCTTTTTCTGCTATGACTCCAGAGGGTAAAAAACTTTCTTTGAAGGACGCCATGGGAACCTATACCATCATAGACTTTTGGGCATCTTGGTGCAGGCCTTGCAGAATAGAAAACCCCAATGTTGTGCGTGTTTACAACAAATATCATGACAAAGGATTAAACATCATTAGCGTCTCTTTAGACAAGGCAGGACAAAAAGACCGTTGGATAAAAGCTATCGAAAAAGATAAGATGGATTGGTTTCATGTCTCTAACCTACAATTTTGGCAAGATCCAATTGCTAAGTTGTATGGTGTGCGTTCTATACCTGCAACTTTCTTGCTTGACAAAAATGGCGTTATCATAGCAAAAAATTTAAGAGGAAAAGCCCTTGAAAATAAAGTAGCCTCTCTTCTAGACTAAACATATTACAAGCAAAAAGCAGCTGATAACAAAGTATCAGCTGCTTTTTTGTGTGGTAAACTAGGTTATTTATTTGTTAAAATATGCCGCAACATTATCTTGTATTCTGGCTTCTATAGAGGAAACATCTGCCTTAACAAAAGGCTCACCAGTAATATTTTCATACAACTCAATATACCGCTCACTAACAGTTTGTATATAGGCATCACTCATAAAAGGTACGGTTTGCCCCTCTAGTCCTTGAAAATTATTTTCTATAAGCCATTGGCGCACAAACTCCTTAGAGAGTTGTTTTTGTGGCTGATTGGCATCTTGTCTTTGCTGGTAGCCCTCTGCATAAAAATAACGGGAAGAATCTGGGGTGTGTATCTCATCTATAAGTACAATTTTACCTGCTTTGGTTTTACCAAATTCATATTTGGTATCCACCAAAATAAGACCTCGTTTGGCGGCAATTTGGGTCCCTCTTTCAAAAAGTTTGCGGGTGTAATCCTCTAAAATTATATAATCTTCTTGGCTTACAATACCGCGAGATAAAATCTCCTCTCTAGAGATATCTTCATCGTGGTCTCCCATTTCAGCTTTTGTGGCGGGTGTTATAATTGGGGCCGGGAAGGGATCGTTCTCTTTCATGCCCTGGGGCATCGCTACCCCACACAACATACGTTTTCCTGCCTTGTACTCTCTGGCAGCATGGCCAGCTAGATACCCACGAATAACCATTTCAACTTTAAAAGGCTCACAGGCCTCACCAATAGCTACATTAGGATCTGGAGTTGCCCGCAACCAATTTGGCACCAAATCTTGAGTGTCTTGCATCATTTTGGTTGCTATTTGGTTTAAAATTTGACCCTTAAAAGGGATTCCCTTTGGCATTACAACATCAAAGGCACTCAACCTATCTGTCGCTACCATTAATAATTGATTGTTGGCAAGGGTGTAAACAGATCTAACTTTTCCGTGATACACACTTTTTTGTCCTGGAAAATTAAAAGCTGTTTTTATAATTGTATTACTCATAAGGTAAGTTAATTGCAAAGTTGTTATGCAAAATTAAATCAATGGGTTGGTTTTGTACTATTTGAAATTAAAAATTATACATCTAAATTCTCAATGGCTTTGTAGGCAGAAATTATCTTTTTAACCAGCTTGTGGCGTATCACATCTTTATCATCAAGATATACCATACCTACTCCATCTACATCTTTTAAAACAAGAAGCGCCTCTTTTAAACCCGAGGTAACTCTTCTGGGCAAATCTATCTGTCCTGGATCTCCAGTGATGATAAACTTAGCACTCTTTCCCATACGGGTAAGAAACATTTTCATTTGTGCATGGGTTGTATTTTGGGCCTCATCAAGGATAACAAATGCGTTGTCTAGGGTTCTTCCTCTCATAAAAGCCAAGGGTGCAATTTGAATGGTTCTGTTTTCTATGAGGGTTTCTAATTTTTCTGCAGGAATCATGTCTCTAAGACCATCATACAGGGGTTGCATGTAAGGATCTAATTTTTCTTTTAAATCTCCAGGTAAAAACCCTAGGTTTTCTCCAGCCTCTACAGCGGGTCTTGTCATGATGATACGTTTTACCTGTTTTTCTTTTAAGGCTTTTACCGCCAAAGCAACTGCCGTATAAGTTTTACCCGTACCGGCTGGACCCACAGCAAATATCAAATCTTTATTTTTTGAAAAATCAACAATTTTACGCTGGTTGGCAGTCCTGGCCTTGACAAGCTTGCCGTTTACCCCATGTACAAGTACATCGCCGCTTTTTGAGGAGGTTTGATAGTCTGCCTTGCTGTTGCTAGAGAGCACACGCTCAATTATATTTTCGTCAATTCTGTTGTAGGTGCCAAAGTGTTCTAACAACATGGCCATGCGTTTGTCAAACTCTTGTAAGACCTGATCATCTCCAAAGGCTTTTAGTTTGCTGCCCCTGGCAACTAGTTTTAATTTGGGAAAATATT
>CATEMS010000212.1 GCA_949507465.1 Flavobacteriaceae bacterium | reverse complement strand
TTTTTAGTGACAATTACGGACACACTACCCGTTTCAACCACCACTTCAGTTTCTGCATGTACATCCCCATGATGTATCGCAGTAACCTTTCCTGTTAACAAAACAGGAGGAGCATAACGTGCATCAATAGCTGCACCGACATAAGCACTAACTTCAGAACCTATACCTGCTTTAACCGCCTCTTCCACCAAGTCAGGCCCAGGAATGGAAGCATAAATCAAAGAAGGACCAGCTTTAGATTTAAAAACCGATTGAGTTAGAATTTTATCTAATGTCCATGTAACATCCCCCGCACCTCCGGCAGTTGGATTATCACCCATATCACTAATAATAAAGGGACGTTTATTGCTTGACAAGGCTAAAGCCATACTCTTATCAAAAGTCGTAGTCGGAGCTACAAAATCAAATGCATTACGAACCTCCCAAAAAGCATTGGCCAAAGACTCGGCAGAACCAATAACTTGATCACGTTCATCGCCCGTCACCATAACAACAGCATGATTTCGAGGCTCATCAGCCCAGGCATAACCAATCCATATAGCGGCATCATCAACACCATTTTGTTTCGTAATTGGATCTACTTTTGCATACAAACTTTTCCCTGGCTCAATACGGGTACTCGTTTTTTCACTGGGTAACAATATAGGTACTGGTATCCAAGCTTTATATTTTGGTTTTCCCATACCCTTTTCTAAACGCATCAATAGATTTTCAACAGCACGTTGTTTCGATTCTAAAGCGTCTTCATGAGGCGCCATACGGTAACAAGTAATCAAATCCGTATGTTTCGCTAACCGCCAAGATACATTTCCATGTAAATCCATAGATGTAGAAATTAATGTGCTTGTTCCAACAAGTTCTCGAATTCGAGCAATAAAATCCCCCTCTGGATCATCCAAGCCTACAACACTCATTGCCCCGTGGATATCAAAAAACAAACCGTCATAAGGCAGGTTGGCTGCTAACATCTCTAGCGTTTTACCCACCATAGACTCATATGCCTCACGGGTAACGATACCCCCTGGGAGAGCATGGCCACGAAGGGTTGGTATCCATTGTGCACGTTGACGATTAGAAGAATCAGTTGATAGAAAAGGATAAAAAGAAAAAACTTCCTCCCCTTTCTTAAGATGAAAAGCTTCCTCCTCAGTTTGCGCAGGAGAAAAAGTACTCGATTCTATCGCTAAACCAGCAATTGCAATACGTGGCTGTGGTTTGGTTGGATTGTCTTGACTAAAACAACAAATGGAGATTAGGAAAAAGGTGTAAAACAGTGATGTAAGAGAACGCATAATAAAATTGTTATAAACAAATATAACCATAGATAGAATGCAATAAAAATCATCTGTTATAATTATAGATAATACCATTTCAATTAAAAATTTACAGCAGTAAATTTATTTAACACATTTAGCCATTTATTTGATATTTAAAGGTAATTATGTACACTTTTTACTATAAAAAATGTATGTTTGTTGAAATCCCACCCAAATATTAGAATATAAAGAAGAGATCACATTGCTATAAAATTATGGTGTGACCTCAACTTTTTAAATTAAACAACAAATCTTATCTATGAAGCATCTAATTCTTCTCCTTCTGCCGGGTCTTCTCTTTTCACAACAAATAATCGTAAGCGGAAGCGTAAAAACAAAACAAAATGAAAACATCCCCTATGCGAGTGTACTCTTTAAAAACAAACAACAAGAAAACAGCACTTACCAAGGAGTATTGACCGATGAAGCAG
>CATEMS010000211.1 GCA_949507465.1 Flavobacteriaceae bacterium | reverse complement strand
GGTAAATGTGATGTTCACCATTCAAAAAGATGGTTCTATTGGAAACATCAGATACCGTGGTCCAGACAAGAATTTGGAAGCAGAAGCCCTTAGAATTATTGAGAAGCTACCTAAAATGATCCCAGGAAAACAAAGGGGAAGACCAGTAAGGGTACCTTTTAGCATTCCAATTACTTTTAAATTACAGTAATCTCTGTAGAGAGCTAATCTATATAAAAACCGCGCCTTTGGGCGCGGTTTTTTTTTGATCCGATCTTCCTTTTCAATTTGGGTGTTATAAATGCGTTATAATAATTGCAAATGCACCCCTTGCAATGTATCTTTGCACCCTTATTGCCCTATAGTTATGTCTGCTCGAGAAGTTGTGTTAGAAAGCCCTGATAAATCCATACCCAAACAAGGGGTTTTAGTGGTTTTCAAAGAGATTACTAAGATGCGTTTGGCCATTAGTGTGGTTTTCTCCGCAGTAGCAGGTTATTTGCTAGCGGCAGAAACTGTTTCTTTTTCGCATATTCTGTTGCTGTCTCTGGGGGGGTATGCCATGGTAGGTGCTTCAAATGCTTTTAATCAGGTGATTGAGAAAGATTTAGACGCACTGATGAACCGCACTGCGAATAGGCCGTTGCCCACCAAAAGAATCAGCGCTCAAACAGCGCTCTTAATAGCCTCCATACTCACAGTGCTAGGCTTGGTCTCTCTCTATGTGTTGAGTCCAAAAACCGCCATGTTTGGCGCCATATCTATATTTTTATACACCAGTATTTATACCCCTTTAAAAACAATCACACCTTTGTCTGTTTTTGTAGGAGCCATTCCAGGGGCTATTCCTTTTATGCTGGGTTGGGTGTCAGAAACAAATAGTTTTGGTATTGAACCAGGGACGCTTTTTATGATACAGTTTTTCTGGCAATTTCCTCATTTTTGGGCCCTAGCTTGGTTGTTAGATGAGGACTACCAAAAAGGAGGGTTTAAAATGCTTCCAACAGGCAAGAAAGATAAGAAAACTGCCCTACAAATTATTCTGTACACTATTTGGATGTTGGTTGTTTCAGTATTCCCAGTTTTAGGTATTACAGGGCAATTGCTACTGTCTATTCCTGCAGCTATTATTGTTGGATTAATGGGTGTGGTCATGTTGCTTTACGCACTGAGGTTGTATGACAAAGGTGGGCAAAAAGAAGCTAAAGCACTTATGTTGGCAAGTGTGATATATATCAGTTTGCTGCAAATTGTGTATGTGGTAGATAAGTTTTTACAATAAAATTAGTTACAATGGATCTTACAAAAGGGACAGTAGAAAGTAAAAGTGCGAGGGCAAAAAAAATGATGCTCTGGTTTGGAATAATTAGTTTAGTGATGGGTTTCGCCGGTTGGACCTCTGCTTTTATAGTGAGTAGTTCAAGGGAAGATTGGTTGCAAGATTTTGTGTTGCCAGCCCCATTTTTCTACAGCACCGTATTGTTAATCATCAGTAGTTTTACCTATGGTTTTGCAAAAAGATCTCTGATTTTAGGACGTTCTAGACAAGCTTCTGCTTTGTTGTTAGTGACCCTTGGTTTGGGAATAGCATTTATTGGACTTCAGTTTGCAGGTTTTTCAGATATGATTGCCATGGGGTATTATTTCACAGGCCCCACCAGTAATGTAACGCTCTCCTATATATTTTTAATCGCTTTTGTGCATATTATCCACTTGGTGGCAGGTTTAATTAGCTTGGTAGTGGTGATTGTAAATCAATTAAGGGGTAAATACAGTCCTCAAGATTATTTAGGGATGAGCTTGGGGGAGACCTTTTGGCACTTTTTAGATATTTTATGGGTTTATTTAGTGGTGTTTTTTTACTTTTTTGCTTAAAGCCTTTTGAATAGGTCTTTAGGAGCTTTTTTATTTTGATAAAGCCCTTAAAAAAACTGATTTTTTTTAAAACCAAATAATTGTCTTTCGATCAATAATGATGTAAATTTGACAAAATTTATTTAATACGAATACTATTTTATGGATACTACGGTTACAAACGCACAGAGTGCACCCGTTTGGGGAGGTGGAAATAAGCCATTAGATGCCAGCTATGGTAAGATGATGATGTGGTTTTTTATCCTGTCAGACGCCCTTACTTTTTCTGGATTTTTAGTTGCTTACGGATTTTCTAGGTTTAAGTTTATGGAGTCTTGGCCAATTGCAGATGAAGTGTTTACACACGTGCCATTCTTTCACGGGAACTACCCTATGTATTATGTG
>CATEMS010000210.1 GCA_949507465.1 Flavobacteriaceae bacterium | reverse complement strand
GATTTATGTACGAGTTACCGATGGTAATAGTCTGTGTGTAGATACCAGTATTACCCTTACCCTAAGAGTATTGCCAAACCCTGCTCCAGAACAGCCAGATCCTATTGCACTTTGTGATACAGATGGTGATGGGCAAGAGGTTTTTGATTTAACCATTAGAGCGGCCCAGATATTGGATGGTGAGAGCTATGATTTATTATACTATGAGACAGAGTTGTTGGCCATAGAAGGCGCAGCGGGTACTCAGATAGCAGACCCCACGGCGTATACCAATACGAGTAATCCTCAGGATATTTACATACGTGTTACCAACCCTGGTTCAGATGCTTTGTGTTTTGAGATTGTTGTTTTAACCATATCTGTAAACACGCTTCCAGATGATGGTGCTTTATTGGATGATTATGAGATCTGTGAGCTTCCATTTGATGGGGTCTCTATTTTTGATTTAACGACCAAGATTCCAGAGATATTAGTGGGTCAAGACATGGTTAACAATGTGGTTAGTTTTTATGAAGCTCCGGCAGATGCTACAGCAGGAGTGAACCCTATTGCAATACCTACCACGTACCAAAACACTAGTAATCCTCAGCCTATTTATGTAGGTATTACCAATACGGCTACGGGCTGTTATGTAGGTGGTGTTCAGTTTTTCAACATAGAGGTAAAGCCAGGCGCTACTGCTACCGCTCCAGCACTTCCATATACTTTGTGTGATACCCAAGGTGATAATGACGGCTTTACGGAGTTTGATTTAACCCTTGATAGTTTATTGTCTGAGATTTTAAACGGTCAAGATCCTTTAGATTATTTAGTTAGTTTTTATGAGACCCTATCCAATGCTATGGATGCAGCAAATCCATTAGGAGGTAGTTATACCAATATAATAAACCCTCAGGTTATTTATGCGAGGGTTGAGAACGGATCTTCTGGTTGTTATGATGTTGTAGAAGTTATCTTAAAGGTAAATCAATTACCAGTAATTACTTTGGATGAGAGTTATAGATTGTGTGTGGATCAAAATGGATTACCTATAGCCTCAGAAGAGGGTGCGTTGTCACCTCCGGTTATAGATACGGGCTTAGATGCTACCCTGTATAGTTTTGAGTGGCGTATCGATGGCGTTGTACAAGTAGGGGAGACGGGCGCTAGTATTATAGCCACAACGGGCGGTGTGTACCAAGTTAGCATTACACAACTTGCCAGTGGCTGCCAGACAGTGGTAGATACAACGGTAACCGTTTCACAGGCCCCTGTTGAGTGGAGTTTTAACTTGACCAACGGCGCCTTTGCAGATAACCACACGGTAGAGATATTGGCTCAGGGTCTTGGGGAGTATATATATAGTATAGATGGAGGGCTGTTCCAGGATAGTAATGTGTTTACTAATGTTTCTCCAGGGGTGCATACCATAACGATAAAGGATGCCAATGGTTGTGGCCAGGTTAGCTTTGATATTGGAGTAGTGGATTACCCTAATTACTTTACACCAAATAACGATGGATACCACGATACTTGGAATATTATAGGCATTGCAGATTTCGATGCTACGGCAAATATTTATATATTTGACCGCTACGGGAAGCTCCTCAAGCAAATCAGTCCTCTCACCCCAGGATGGGATGGGACGTATAATGGTAATGCCTTACCATCGAGTGATTACTGGTTTAGGGTAGAGTACACAGAACAAGGGGTACAAAAAGAAATTAAAGGACATTTTACACTCAAGAGATAAAAATAGATGATAATGCATAAAAAAAGCCTTTCATATTTTAATGAAAGGCTTTTTTGTGAATCTGGTGATAATTTTTATCCTCCTCTTCTTGAGTTGGATCTAGTAGGGGTTCTTCTAACAGTGCTACTAGGCCTTCTTGTGTTAGTTCTTCTGTAGGAGCGTACATTGTTGCCAGTATTGTTTCTTGTGCTTCTTTGGTTGTAATTAGAAGAATTTGAACTGTTAGAATTAATTCTTTTTCTAGAATTTCGGCTATTGTAATTTTTATTGTTTTGATTTGATCTTCTAGAGTAATTATCACTGTAAGGTGCCTGAGGCAGGTTCGAATATCGATTTCTAACTTTTCTTGCAGCTCTCAAACTTGTTGGAGAAGCAGTAATTGAGTTAACACTTGCTCTTAGATTTTTCGTTCTAGCTATAGAAATTCCTCTAGAGGCATCTCTGATTGAATATCGGTTAGATCTTAGCGAAGTTCTTGGGTTGTTGTAATAATCGGTGTTACTTCTACCTCTAGTAAATGCGTATCCGTTGTAGGGATTTCCGTAGTAGGGATTGTAAAAGTTATTATAATATCCTCCATAGAAGAAGGGGTATCCCCATCCATAGTATCCATAATAAGGGTATCCCCATCCATAGCCTATTCCCCAAAAAGGGCTACACCAATTAGAATATAATCCCCATCCTGATCCATACCACCAGTAAGGAATGTTCCATCTCACTATTGGTGAGTGGTCATAAATGTTTACTGTAATTTCTTTGCTGTTTTCCCCCCAAGAGCCGTATGAGTCCTCTTCCTTTGTTTGTTGTTCAACGATGTAACCATCCTTGTTGATACTTCCTGTAGTTGAGTAGGCCTCAATATCTGTAAATACTGTGCCTTTTTCAAGTGCATCGTAATCGTTTATTTTTGAGTTAAAATATTGTTTGTAGTAACTATCACTGGGAGGCTGTACTTTTACTACCTCTTTAATTTGGGTAGTATTTTGAGCATAGTTGTTGGTATTGGTATTCTCAAAAGCAGTTGAAGGGTAACTTCCACAGGCATTTAAAACAATCGCTACTACACCAAAAGAACTTAAGTGAAATACTTTTTTTAAAGTAATAAAAGATGCTTTCATAACAGTAATGTTTTAATTGTTGAACATGGTAAATTTAGTTAGTTTTGTCGAGGTAAACTAATCAAAACATTATTCACAACATTTGTGCCAAACTTAAATCTATGGCTAAGAACTTAACAACTCGTGATGAGGATTATTCAAAATGGTATAACGAACTAGTTATAAAGGCTGATCTTGCAGAGAATAGCGGTGTTCGTGGCTGCATGGTAATAAAACCCTATGGTTTCGCAATATGGGAAATGATGCAGGCAGAACTTGATAGAATGTTTAAAGAAACTGGCCATCAAAATGCGTATTTTCCTTTATTTATACCCAAATCATATTTCAGCAAAGAAGCTAGTCATGTAGATGGCTTCGCCAAAGAATGTGCGGTTGTTACCCATTACAGACTTAAAACAGCTGAAAATGGCGGTATAGTTGTAGATGAGTCTGCCAAGCTAGAGGAAGAACTTATTGTACGTCCAACCTCTGAAACAATTATCTGGGACACCTACAGAAAATGGATTCAGTCTTACAGAGATTTACCACTTTTAATTAATCAATGGGCCAATGTGGTGCGATGGGAAATGCGTACGCGTTTGTTTTTGAGAACTGCAGAATTTTTATGGCAAGAAGGACATACAGCACATGCTACCAAAGAGGAGGCCATTGCAGAGTCTGAGCAAATGATGAATGTGTATGCAGATTTTGTTGAAAATCACATGGCAGTTCCTGTTGTTAAAGGTTTAAAAACTGAAAGTGAGCGTTTTGCAGGTGCTTTACAGACCTATTGCATTGAGGCATTGATGCAAGATGGAAAGGCCTTACAAGCTGGGACATCTCATTTTCTAGGTCAAAATTTTGCCAAGGCATTTGACGTAAAATTTGCAAATAAAGAAGGAAAACAGGAATATGTTTGGGCTACCTCTTGGGGAGTCTCAACCCGTTTAATGGGTGCTCTAATAATGACCCACAGCGATGATAATGGTTTGGTATTACCCCCAAAACTAGCTCCAGATCAAGTAGTTATTGTGCCCATTTATAGAAATGATGAGCAGTTTGACGCGGTATGTGAGGTTGCCAATACGCTCATCAAGGAGTTACGTTCTTGTGGAGTTCGGGTAAAATTTGACAAAAGAGATACGCACAAACCAGGTTGGAAATTTAACGAATACGAACTTAAGGGAGTGCCTTTAAGAATCGCTATTGGACCAAAAGATATAGAAAAAGGAACTGTAGAGATGGCTCGTAGAGACACCCTAACCAAAGAGGTCGTAGAAACAACCTCTGTGGTGGCTAGAGTAGGAGCTCTTCTAGAAGAAATTCAAAATAATTTATTCACCAAGGCGGTAAATTACAGAACAGCCCATACAACAGAGGTCTCTAGCTACGATGAATTTAAAAAAGTCTTGAATGAAAAAGGTGGATTTATTTCTGCTCATTGGGACGGTAGCTCTGCCACAGAAGAACAAATAAAAAAAGAAACCAAGGCAACCATACGATGTATACCCTTAGATACTGATAATAAACAAGGCACGTGTATTGTGACAGGAAAAGTCTCTGCTAGAAAAGTTCTGTTTGCAAAGGCGTACTAAAATTTTTAAAAAAAATCTACAAAGGGTTTGTAGCATGTAAAAATGTTCGTATTTTTGCAGCCGAATAAAAATCAAATGGTCCGTTCGTCTAGGGGTTAGGACGCCAGGTTTTCATCCTGGTAACAGGGGTTCGATTCCCCTACGGACTACAAAAAGTAAATAAAAAATATTATGGCAAATCATAAGTCAGCATTAAAGAGAATTAGAAGTAGCGAAACAAAGCGTTTACTGAATCGTTATCAGCATAAAACAGCTCGTAATGCCATGAAGCGTTTTCAAGAGCTTGATAATAAAAAAGAAGCAGAGAAGACTTTGCCTTCTATCAATGGTATGATTGATAAGTTAGCTAAGAAAAATATTATTCATAACAATAAAGCTTCTAACTTAAAATCTAATATGGCCAAGCACGTAGCTTCGCTATAAGTTGATTACAACCTATAACAAAAACTCCACTAGGAAACTAGCGGAGTTTTTTTATACCCAATATTCTTACCACCCTTTATAAGGTAATTAGTAGTATCTTCACTG